>JAFYMH010000178.1 GCA_017556685.1 Clostridia bacterium
ACAACCTTCTTCGCGGACAGTCGCTCGTTTGAAATTCCCCTTTGAAAGCGCCGGGCGACAGGCTCTTTCATCGGGTAGCCCTTTTCTGCATGATCGGCTCAAGTGCGAAAGACCGATGCACGTGCACCGCTAAATTGACGCCGGTCGGTGCTCGCGGTACTTCACCGAGCGACGGGCGGCTTATGCCGCGGCACAGCCCTTAGGCTGCCAATGCAAGCTTCTTTTTAGAATCTGCGTTTAATTTTAAGGTGAACCTTTTAACGGGATTGCTCGGCCCGCCGCGCTTATCGTACTTCAAAATCCCCGTCGAAGCCTTTACAGACCCATAGGGTGGTAAAATTATAGCACGCGACGAAGGCTTTGTCAAGCGAAAAAACGGAAAGGGAGATGTTTTTGCAAAAAAAGGCAAGCCGATGAGGGGAAAAGGGATGCGCTGAGTCCGCCGTTTTTCATATTATTTACAATCCTGTGACCGATCGGTCACGAAATCGGTCTATAATGGAAGAAGAATCGGATAAAAAAGGAAGCTGAGATGAAGCAAAGGATCAGATACCGAATCGGAAAACGCCACTTTTCACGGGAGATCAATTACATTCCGATGCGCTATATTTTTGCTATGACGCTTACCGTTCTCGAGATCCTTGCGATCATTGGGATCGTCGGACTTCTTTGCTACTACGTTCCCTTTTTTTACGCTGCAGCATGGATCACCGAGATCGGATGCGTGATTCATATCGCATCCTCGGACGAAAATCCCGACTATAAGGTACCCTGGCTTCTCGTTGTGATGATTTTGCCGATCGCAGGCTTTATGCTTTACTTTCTCTTTTATTCAAGGAAGCTCAAGCGCAAATACATTCGCCGAATGTCCTCGCTTTGGAAAAGCCGCCGTATTTCGGACGACGGAGAGGCGATACAGGCGTTTTCCGAGACCTTTCCTGAGCTTACGGGGGACGCCGAAATGCTCTGCAAGCTTTCCGACTCGCATTTTTACAAAGGCACGCGCCTGACCTATTATCCTTCGGGTGAGGAGATGCTCCCCGACCTGCTCTCCGATCTTCGTTCTGCGAGGTCCCACATCTTCATGGAGTACTTTTTGATTGAGGAAGGGGAGCTGTGGGGCTCGATTCTTGAGATCCTGCGCCAAAAGGCAAGGGAAGGGGTCAAGATCTGCGTTCTGTACGATGATATCGGATGCATGGCAACGCTTCCGGGGAACTACGCAAGGCGGCTCGCCCGTGACGGCATAGATGCCGCACCGTTTTCAAGACTTCGCGGAAACGCCGACAGCGAGTTCAACAACCGCAATCATCGGAAAATAACGGTGATTGACGGAAGGATCGGCTATACGGGCGGGATGAATCTTGCTGATGAGTATATCAACCGCATCTCGCGCTTCGGATATTGGAAGGACTCGGCGCTTCGCCTTGAGGGGGCGGCAGTCTGCGAGCTGACGAGCTTGTTCATTGTTGATTTCGGAATCAGCAAGCGAGCGCCCGATCTGCCGACGGAGGCGCTCTTCCCGCCGCAGGAAGATTTCGATTTTCCCGGTTTTACGGTCCCCTTCGGAGACGGTCCTCGCCCCATTTATCCGCGAGGGGTCGGAAAGCTGGCGCTCTGTAATCTTTTGAGGGGTGCACAGCGCTACGTGTTTTTGACCTCGCCGTATTTGGTGCTTGACAGTGAGCTTTGCCGCATGATTGAAAATACGGCACTGCGCGGAGTTGACGTGCGTATCGTCGTTCCCCATGTGCCGGACAAGCGCTTTGTCTTTGAGATCACGCGGAGCTACTTTCCCCGACTGCTTGCCGCAGGCGTTCGGATCTACGAATATACGCCCGGATTTCTCCATTCAAAGCTTTGGCTCTCGGATGACCGTGTTGCCGTTGTCGGAACGATCAATCTCGATTACAGAAGCCTCGTTCATCACTTTGAAAATGCCGTTTGGATCTGCGGCAGTCCGGTCATTTCCGAGCTGCGTGCCGATCTGCTTGATACGATCGGAAAATCCGAGGAGATATCCCCTAAAAAGCTCTCGGCTTCTCCCCCAAGACGGCTATTGCGTTCGCTGCTTCGAATTTTTTCACCGCTTCTATGACAGAAAAAAGAGGGGCAACGTGTTGACAAATCCGTTGCCCTATGCTATAATATGAGCGTAGATATTCTATCCCGAACGCGGTGCTGGCGGAATGTGAAGGAACACAGTGCGTCGCGGTCCTGTAATTTGCCGACCGCCTGGGCAGCTCTGAATGATTCGGGGGTGCCTTTTTTTGCGCCCCAAGCTGAGATGGGAGTTGTTGATATGATGTATAAGGAATGGGAAGGCTTTGCACCCGGAAAATGGTGCGAATCGATTTCGGTTAAGGATTTTATTTTAAGCAACGTTACCCCGTACGCCGGGGATGAGGCCTTTCTCGTCGGTGCCACCGAGCGCACAAGGATCCTTACCGAAAAATTTTCCGAGCTTCGTGCCGAGGAGCAGAGAAGAGGGGGCGTTCTTGCGATCGACACCGAAACGGTATCTTCGCTGTGCAATTACGCCGCAGGGTATCTTGACCGAGAGCGCGAGCTGATCGTCGGACTCCAGACCGATGCGCCGCTCAAGCGCGGCGTCCACCCCTTTGGAGGGATCCGCATGGCGCGTTCGGCGTGCAAGGCGTATGGGTACAGTCTGTCCGAAAAGATTGAAAACGAGTTTCTCTACAGAACGACGCACAACGACGGCGTTTTCCGCGTATACACCGACGAGATGAAGGCGGCGCGCCACGCATCGCTTCTGACCGGACTTCCCGACGCATACGGCAGAGGAAGGATCATTGGGGACTACCGTCGGATCGCGCTTTACGGCGTTGACCGTCTGATCGCTGAAAAGGCAGCCGATAAGGCAAAGCTGGCATGCGACGTTGCCAATACCGAAAGCATTCGCTTGCTTGAGGAGCTGTATCAGCAGATCGAGTTCTTAAAGAAACTGAAGGAAATGGCTGCGCTTTACGGCTGCGATATCAGCCTGCCGGCTTCGAACGCAAAAGAAGCGATCCAATGGACCTATTTCGGGTATCTTGCGGCAAATAAAGAGCAGAACGGTGCGGCGATGTCCTTTGGCCGCACAGGCGCCTTCTTCGATATTTATATTGAGCGCGATATTGCGCGCGGCATCCTTGACGAGAGTGGGGCGCAGGAGCTTGTCGACGATCTGGTTCTTAAGCTCCGTATGGCACGCCATCTGCGTACGCCCGAGTATAACGAGCTCTTCGGGGGAGATCCGATGTGGATCACCGAGGCGGTCGGCGGAATGGCTCTCGACGGTCGCACGCTTGTGACCAAAACAGCCTATCGCTTCTTAAATACCCTCTACAACCTCGGGCCTGCACCCGAGCCGAACCTGACCGTTCTCTGGAGCCGTGAGCTTCCGCAAGCCTTTAAGCGCTTTTGCGCCAAGGTTTCGGCAGATACCGACTCGATCCAGTATGAGAACGACGATCTGATGCGTCCGCGCTACGGCGATGATTATGCAATCGCTTGCTGCGTATCCGCGATGCGCGTCGGCGAGCAGATGCAGTTCTTCGGTGCGAGAATGAACCTCGCAAAGCTTCTTTTGCTTGCAATGAACGGCGGTCTTGATCACACCTCGGGAACCAGGCTCGGACCGCAGCTTGAGCCGATGTCGGGCGATGTCCTCACGTATGATGCCGTCAGAGAGCGCTTTACTGCCTATCTTGAATGGGCGTGCCGCCTTTATGTGAATACGATGAATTCGATTCACTATATGCATGATAAATATGCATACGAAAAGATTCAGATGGCACTTCACGACACGACCGTTGAGCGCCTGATGGCATTCGGCGTTGCCGGCTTTTCGGTCACGGTCGACTCTCTCTCGGCGCTTCGCTACGCGAGGGTCAGTCCGATCCGTCGCGAGGATGGCGTGATCGTCGATTTCAAGGTTGAGGGAGAGTTCCCGACCTACGGAAACGACGACGATCGGGTCGATCAGATCGGGCGTGAGCTTTTGCACGAGGTGATCGAGGAGCTCAGAAAAACGCCCACCTACCGAGGCGCGATCCATACGCTGTCGGTGCTGACGATCACGTCCAACGTGATGTACGGAAAGAAGACGGGAGCAACGCCCGACGGCCGCGCGGCGGGCGAGCCCTTTGCCCCCGGAGCAAATCCCATGCACAACCGCGAGAGAAACGGAGCTTTGGCATCGCTGAATTCTGTTGCCAAGCTTTCCTATGACGATGCGCGCGATGGTATCTCCAATACCTTTTCGATCGTCCCTGAGGCTCTCGGGCATACGGACGATCTGCGCCGCGACAACCTCGTTTCGATCCTTGACGGGTATTTCGGTCAGGGGGCGCATCACTTAAACGTCAACGTCATGAACCGCGAAACCCTGATCAAGGCATACGAAAACCCCGAGCTTTATCCCAATCTCACGATTCGCGTTTCTGGCTATGCCGTCCATTTCTGCAAGCTCTCGCGCGAGCAGCAGAGGGAGGTCATCAGCCGAACCTTCCATACCACGGTATGATCGGCAGAGTTCACTCGATCCAAAGCCTCGGAACGGTTGACGGTCCGGGTGTTCGCGCCGTAGTCTTCCTCTCGGGCTGTCCGCTTCGATGCGCGTTCTGCCATAATCCCGATACCTGGGATCCCCATGCAGGGGAGGAAATCGAGGCAAGCGCTCTCGCCGAGCGGCTTTGCCGATTCAAAGGGTATTTCGGCTCTGAGGGGGGCGTTACGCTCTCGGGCGGAGAGCCGCTCATGCAGGCGAAATTCGCAAGCGAGCTTTTTCATCTTCTGAGGGAGAAGGGAATTCACAGCGCGCTTGATACGAGCGGATGCCTTCCGCTTACCCCCGAGATCGGGGAGCTGCTTGACGTGACCGATTACGTCCTTCTTGACGTAAAATTTGAAAATAGGGAAGACTATCGCCGCTTTTCGGGCGCCGAGCTTGGGCGCGTGCTCGATTTCCTTTCTGAGCTCGACCGTCGGAAGATCCCGACTAGGCTTCGGCGCGTCGTGATCCCATCTATGACCGATTCCGACGAGAGCGTGCTCGGTCTTGCCGAGCTTGCCGCTGAGCATCCTTCTGTCGTCGGCGTTGAGCTTTTACCCTTCCGAAAGCTATGTCTATCAAAATACGAGGCGATGAAAATACCGTTTCCGCTCGCGCATCTTCCCGAGGCGGGATACGATGAGGTTCGGCGTTTGCAAGCCTTGCTTGACGCGCACCTTGCCGAGCTTCAAATAAACGAATGAGAGGTCAATATGCACAAGGGATATCTTGACGAGGCAGAGTCGCTTCTTTCCTTTATTTCGGCATCTCCCACGCAATTTCATGCCGTTGATTGCATGGAGGCGCTATTGCTCGAAGATGGGTTCACGGAGCTTTCTCTCTCCGAGCCGTTTTCGGTTTCCCCCGGTGGGAAATATTACGTGACGAAAAACCGCTCGAGCATCCTTGCGTTCCGCGTACCGACCGAGCCGCTTCGCGGCTGTATGATCTGTGCGGCGCATACCGATTCACCCACGTTTCGTCTTAAGCCCGATTTTGAGCTTAAATCATCGGGATACCTTCGTCTTTCGACCGAGCGCTACGGAGGCATGATCCTTTCAAGCTGGCTTGACCGTCCGCTTTCGGTTGCAGGCCGCGTGATGCTTCGTGATGGGGAGCAATTTACCTCAAGGAGCGTTTCGATCGACCGAGATCTTGTGATCATTCCGAACGTTGCGATCCATTTCAACCGAAAGATCAACGAGGGGTATGCCTACAATCCCGCAACCGATATGCTCCCTCTTGCAGGGATGGCAGAGGACGGCGGAATGCTCCGCGCACAGCTTGCCGAGGCGCTCGGCGTTGACGTCGATAGCATCGCAGCGGCTGACCTTTCGCTCTATGATAGGTCAAGGGGCTCAATCCTTGGTCTTAACAGGGAATTTTTCACCTCACCCCGCATTGACAATCTTGAGTGCAGCTACGCGTCGCTTCGTGCATTTCTCGATGCCGAGCCTGCCGACGGCATCATGACGGTCTGCGCCTCCTTTGATAACGAGGAGGTCGGAAGCATGACCAAGCAGGGGGCGGATTCGCCCATCCTCTTTGACCTTCTCTTGCGCATCGCAGATTCGCTTGGCCGTGACCTCTCGGAGCTTTTGCCGTCCACCTTCCTCGTTTCTGCCGATAACGCACACGCGATCCATCCGAATCACCCCGAGCTCTCGGATGCCGCACACGCGCCGATCATAAACGGCGGCGTTGTTATCAAGCATAACGCATCTCAGAGGTATGCGACCGACGCGACCTCGGAGGCAATCTTCTCTGAAATTTGCCGACGCGCCTCGGTTCCGATCCAGCATTTTGCAAATCGAAGCGATATGCCGGGCGGCTCGACCCTCGGCTCGATCGCGAACTCCCACCTTCCGGTCAATACCGTTGATATCGGACTTGCACAGCTTGCGATGCATTCGGCGTGTGAAACGGCGGGCGTGCTTGATCTCACCTATATGATATCGGCGATGCGCGCCTTTTTCTCCTCGGGGATCCTTGCCAAAAGCGACCGAGAGTGGCATCTGATTTAACGCGGTATCCATAATATACAAAAACAGGCTCAAATTGCAGGAAAGATTCTGCAATTTGAGCCTTGACTTTTCTCTTTGTTGAGAGTATAATTGTCGCGTTGTGTCTGAACAATAACGACTTTTTTGAGGTGTATGCCATGCAGATGCTCATCACGCTTTCGATCGCGATGCTCGCGGGACTTCTGATGTCCCGTCTTGCCAAGGTCTTTAAGCTCCCTGCTGTAACCGCATATCTCGTTGCGGGAATTTTCGTCGGCCCCTTTCTGATCGGGGCGATCGATCTTTCCTTTTTGAATGCCAATATCTCACATATCGGATTTTCTCCCGCCGATCTCGGGATTCTCGAGGGAAGCGTAAAGAATCCCGCCTTTGAGCTGATCAGCGAGGTATCGCTCGGCTTTATCGCATTTGCCATCGGAAACGAGTTTCGACTTAGCGAGCTGAAAACGATCGGAAAGCAGGCAACCGTCATCGGCATTCTTCAGGCGATCGCCGCAACCGCCGTTGTGGACGGTGCGCTTTTGCTTCTTTCTCTCACTATGCCTGGCATTTTGACCCCCTCCGTCGCGATCATCCTTGGCGCGATCGCAACGGCAACCGCGCCTGCCGCGACTCTGATGGTCGTCCGTCAGTATAAGGCGAAGGGAAAGCTAACGTCGCTTTTGCTTCCCATCGTTGCCCTTGACGATGCCGTCGGTCTTGTCATTTTCTCGATCTCGTTTGGCGTTGCCCGTGCGATCGACACCTCGTCCTTCGGAATCGTTTCGGTTCTCGTAAATCCCTTGCTTGAGGTCGTCCTTTCGCTTGCTCTCGGCTTTGTGATGGGTCTTCTCTTTACCTATTTTGAAAGATTCTTCCATTCCGGCTCCAAGCGCATGTCGCTTTCGATCAGCTTCGTGCTTCTAACCGTTGCGCTCTCGATGATCGAGTTTAAGATCGGAGATTTGCACGTCGGATTTTCCTCGCTTCTCGTCTGCATGATGCTCGGAACGGTATTCTGCAATCTCTGTGATTTCTCGGCGGATATTATGGACCGCGCCGATAAATGGACGGCGCCGATCTTCGTGCTCTTCTTCGTGCTTAGCGGAGCCGAGCTTCGCCTCGACATCCTCGCCTCCTGGCAGGTGATTTTGATCGGCGTGATCTATATTCTGACGAGATCGGTCGGTAAGTACTTCGGTGCATACGGAAGTGCAAGGCTCGTCGGATGTTCGCCCGAGATTCAGAAGTATCTCGGAATCACGCTGCTTCCCCAGGCAGGCGTTGCCCTTGGAATGTCCTCGATCGTTTTCGCAGAGATGGGAGAGCAGGGGATTCTCGTTCGAAACATCGTTCTCTTCGCGGTTCTCGTTTATGAGATCGTCGGTCCGGTCCTTACCAAGATGGCGCTCATCAAATCCGGCGACATCAAGCAAAAGACCACCGAGGGATTTGACCGTGCAAAGCATCTTGCCGAGCGCGGTAAAAAATGAGCGTGATATAATTTGGCGCGGATGCCGTTTGGCTTCCGCGCCATGTTTTTTCGTTTTCAAAAATTTGAAAGCGGAATTTTTCTCTTGCCATTTCGTGCGCTTTGGGATATAATAGCGATAAAGGTAAAGGAAAGGAACGTGGCGGTCTTGAAGCTTTGGGTGCGTTTTCTCGCGTTTTTGTTTGGTGCGCTTTGCATTCTTTCGGTCGTTCTGCTTGCGCGCGGGAGCTTTCTTTCGCTATCCGAGCGCTTTAATGGAAGGCTTGATACCCCCACCCTCGCCCTTCCGCTTCCGATCCTGCTTCTGCTTGGCGCCGCCATCCTCGCCTCCTTTGCTCTCGCGGCGCTCCTTACGCTTCGCGCGCTCGCAAGGATCAAACGCAAGGAAAACGAGGAAAGCGAAAACGAAGGGGATCAGATGACCGTTAAAACCGATGAGCCTAATATGGGGAGAAAATCATGAAAACCGAAAAGCTTTATGAAAAGGATTCGTATCTGCGTAGCTTTGATGCAACCGTCCTTTCTCTTGAGACGGTCGGAGAGGATTCGCTCGTCGTTTTGGATAAGACTGCGTTTTTTCCGGAGGGGGGCGGTCAGTATGCAGATCGCGGCACGATCGGCGGCTTTGAGGTAAGCGACGTTCAGCTAAAGCATGGCGAGATCGTTCATACCGTAAGGGGAGCGCTCTCGCTTGGAGAGAGAGTACGTGGGGAGATCGATTTTGATCTTCGGTTCTTCAGAATGCAAAACCATACCGGAGAGCATATCGTGTCGGGGATCATCCACCGTCTGTACGGATATGAAAACGTCGGCTTCCACCTCGGTGACGGGGACGTCACGCTGGATTTCAACCGAGAGCTGACGCGCGAGCAGCTCGATGAGGTTGAAGAGCTTGCCAATCGCGCAGTTTGGGAAAACCAGGATGTGCGTGTTTGCTATCCGAGCCCGACTGAGCTTGCCGCTTTGAACTATCGAAGCAAGCTTGATTTGAGAGAGAACGTACGGATCGTTGCTGTTGGAGACGTCGATGTCTGTGCTTGCTGCGCACCTCACGTTGCAAAAACAGGGGAGATCGGTCAGATCAAGCTTCTTGACTTTATGCGTTATAAGGGCGGAATCCGTCTGCACATCCTTTGCGGAGAGTGGGCGCTCTCCGACTACGGCAGGCGATATGAACAAACGCTTCGGCTGTCGAACCTGCTTTCGGTAAAGCAGCACGAGCTTGTCGAGGCGGTTTCGCAGATCCTTCGGAAAAACGAGCAGATGAAGCAGGAGATCAAAGCGCTTCGCCGCGATCGGCTTACGTTGAGATTCAAGGGGCTGACGAAAGCTGCAGGAAATCGCGTACTCATCCTTTCGCCCGACGAAAAGGATCTGGTTCGGGAAGCCGTCAACCTTTCGGTTTCGCTCTGCGACGGCGCGACGGTTGCACTTGCCGGGGACGATCAAAATGGCTGGCGGTATGCGATCGGAAGCGAGCGAATAGACCTCTCTGCGGTTTCGCGTAAAATCAATGCCGCGCTTAGCGGAAGAGGCGGCGGAAGCAGGACAATGATCGAGGGAAGCTTTTTGGCACCGCTTGAAGACATCAAGTCCTATTTTGACTCGCTTGATCTTTCTTCGATATAAAGGATATAAAAGGATCCCGATTGCGCCGCAATCGGGATCCTTCCTATTATTTTCTCTTGGTTTCGATCTCGCCCTTCAGACGAGCAATGAAGTCGTCAAGGGTCATCACGCCGAGATCTCCGTCTCGCCTTGAACGAACCGAAACGGTTTTCTGCTCAGCCTCGTTGAAGCCGACAGTAACCATATACGGCACCTTCTCAAGCTGCGCCTCTCTCATCCGATAGCCGAGCTTTTCGTTGCGGTTGTCGAGGTCAACGCGGAGTCCCGCGTCAGTAAGAGCGCGGTAAACCGTCTCACCGTACTCGTCAAAGAGGTTCGAAACGGGAAGGACGGTGACCTGGGTCGGAGAGAGCCAGAGGGGAAGAGCACCAGCATATTTTTCAAGCAGAAGTGCCAGAGTTCTCTCGTAGCATCCGATCGAGGTTCTGTGGATGATATAGGGGGTCTTTTGGGTGTTGTCGGAATCGGTATACTCCATGCCGAACTTCTTTGCCAGAAGCAGGTCGATCTGGATCGTTACGATGGTGTCCTCTTTTCCGAAAACGTTCTTGATCTGAATGTCGAGCTTCGGACCGTAGAAGGCTGCCTCGTCGATGCCGACCTTGTAGTCAATGCCGAGATCGTCAAGAAGCTTGCCCATGATCGACTGTGCCTCGTTCCACTGCTCGGCTGTTCCCTCGTATTTTTCGCGATTGCTCGGATCCCACTGCGAGAAGCGATAGGAGCAATCCTCCTCAAGACCAAGCACCTCAAGCATATAGCGTGCAAGCTCAAGGCATCCTCGGAACTCATCGGCAAGCTGCTCGGGACGGAGAATGAGATGTCCCTCCGAGATCGTGAACTGTCTGACGCGAATCAGACCGTGCATTTCTCCCGAATCCTCGTTGCGGAAAAGGGTAGAGGTCTCACCGAGTCGCATCGGTAGCTCGCGGTAGGAGCGCTTGCGGTTCAAAAAGACCTGATACTGGAAGGGGCAGGTCATCGGACGGAGCGCAAAGCATTCCTTGGTTTCATCGTCAGCATCGCCAAGAATGAACATTCCGTCACGGTAATGATCCCAGTGACCCGAGATGCGGTACAGATCGCGCTTTGCCATAAAGGGTGTCTTGGTCAAGAGGTATCCGCGCTTCTCCTCCTCGTCCTCGACGAATCTCTGCAGAAGCTGGATAACGCGCGCGCCCTTCGGAAGAAGGATCGGAAGCCCCTGACCGATGACCTCGGAGGTCGTAAAAAAGCCAAGCTCGCGCCCGATCTTGTTGTGATCGCGGCTTCGAGCTTCCTCAACGGCGGCAAGATAGGCATTCAGTGCGTCCTTCGTTGGGAAAGCGGTTCCGTAAATACGGCTGAGCATCTTGCGGCTCGCATCGCCTCTCCAGTACGCACCCGTGCAGGAGGTAAGCTTAAACGCCTTGACGGCGCCCGTCGAGAACAGATGGGGACCCGCGCAAAGGTCGGTAAACTCGCCCTGGCGGTAGAAGGAGATGACGGCATCCTCGGGAAGGTCTTGGATCAGCTCGACCTTATAGCTCTCGCCCTTCTCCTGCATAAAGGCGATCGCCTCCTCGCGGGGAAGCTCAAAGCGCTCGAGACGAAGATTTTCCTTGACGATCTTCTTCATCTCGCCCTCAAGAGCGGTAAGCATCTCGGGGGTGAAGGAAACCTCACTGTCAAAATCGTAATAGAAGCCGTTTTCGATCGCGGGTCCGATCGTCAGCTTGACCTCGGGATAAAGGCGCTTGACAGCCTGGGCAAGAATATGAGCCGCAGTGTGGCGGAAGACCTTAGCTCCGTCGGGGTCGTCAAAGGTGAGAAGCTCGACCTCGTCACCGTCCGAAACGGCGCTTGAAAGTGCAACGACGTTGCCGTTCACCCTTGCGGCAAGGACGTCTCGCGAGATAAGCTCTGCTTCCTTTGCGGCATCGTAAACGGTAGAAGGCTCCTGTACCGAAACGGCAACGCCGCCCTTGAAACGAATATTCATCTGTTTTCTCCTTTCAAGATATAAACAGCACACCCCGAACAGAGAAGAGGTGCTGCCTCTCTGTTCGGGGTGTGGACGTATCGTCCGCACGGTTCCACCCGAGCGTTTCACTCATTGTTTTTATGTTTTTGTATCTCACGGATGGTACCCCAAGCCACGCAAATAAGACGCTTACAGCCAAGGCGTTCTCTCTCTGCAAATGCGAGTCGGCTCGGAACGTGTTCCGATCAGTGTCATTGTAGCATATTCGGATTGTTTTTGTCAAGCCTCGATGAGAAAAAATCTTTCAGTAGTAAAAGCAAATTCAAAGTGCGACCGTCAGCATGCCGAAAACGATGCGAGAGGATACCGAGTGAGAAATTTTTTCGGAATTTTCGCCTGTGGGGTTGATTTTTTCGACGGAATCGAGTATACTGTCTTTGATGGATGACCGTTTCTGTGAATGCTCGCCGTTGCGCAAGATAGCACTTAAGGCATCCATCTTTTTTTATGCAAAACTCGTAGGTGTAAGTCTTAAGACGTCGTCAAGGCCTTGATCGCGTTCGTGTTCTTGTCCTCGACAAGTCCACAGAGATCGAGCCGATTTGCTCGAAAAGGCAGGAACGAAAAATATTCGCTTGAAAGATATTGACACTAAAAAAGCATCGTGCTATAATACGATAAAAACGAAATAAAGCGAGGTAGTGACACATGAAAGAAGTTATGATTCGTCTTTCGACGATCCAGGACGTCAACAGATTCGTCAGGATCGTTTCCGCAGCAGATCAGGAGATCGATCTTTCGAGCGGCCGTTACGTCGTTGACGGCAAGTCGATCATGGGTATTTTCAGCTTGGATCTGATGAATCCGATCAAGATGTCGATTCACGGCGATAACGTTGAGGAGATCCTTGAGCAGGTGAAGGATTTCACGGTTTGATCTCCCGATAAAAAAAGGACGTCACAATTTGTGACGTCCTTTTTTTATCGCTTATCGCAAAGGATCTTGTAAAGCTCGCTTTTGGAAATTCCGCGCTCTTTTGCCGCCGCCTTGATCGCGTCCATTCGCGAAAGTCCCTTGCTTTCGTGGAGCGCGACGTGCTCCTCGGGGGAAAGCTCGCTGTGCTCTGAGGGGGCGGTATTCTCTCCGCGCAATGCCTCATATTCGGCTTGCCCCATCAAAACGAGGACGTACTCTCCTCTCGGGTCGTGCGTCGAGTAATATTCGATCGCCTCGGAAACGGTGGTTCGCAGCGTTTCCTCGTTGAGCTTGGTCAGCTCGCGGCAGAGCGAAATATGCCGATCGTCACCGAAGACCTCGGCAAGGTCCACAAGGGTGGCTCTCAGCTTGTGCGGCGCTTCGTAAAGGATCATTGTACGGCGCTCGTTTTTCAGCTCTGCAAGCCGCTCGCGGCGCTCTCTTTTATTCATCGAAAGGAAGCCCTCGAATACAAATCGTCCGGTTGCGAGCCCCGAAAGGGCAAGAGCGGAAACCGCGGCACAGCAGCCGGGAACGACAAGCACACGCACCCCATGCTCTGCGGCAAGACGGACGAGATCCTCTCCGGGGTCGCTGATCGCGGGCATTCCGGCATCGGTAACGAGCGCGACACTCTCTCCGGACATGACTCGGGAGAGGATGAACTCTCCTCTTTCACGCTTGTTGTGCTCGTAGTAGCTGACAAGCTCCTTTCTGATGCCGAAGCACCCGAGAAGCCGCGCGGTATTTCGCGTATCCTCCGCCGCGATGAAATCAACCTCGGCGAGAACCTTTTTGGCGCGATCGGACAGATCCGCGAGATTTCCGATCGGGGTTGCAACGAGGTAGATCACGCCGCGCTCGGTTCGATTCTTTTCGTCAAACGCAAGTCCTGCTTCTGTCAAAGCGATCAGCTCCTTTCAGGAAAGCATCCGTTGCTTAGCACGTAATTCATATCCTCGGAATATGCGGTGTGCGTGGCATCGGTATAAAGGATAAGTGGGGGCGTCGTTACAAGGGAAGGGGCGGCGCCAAGCTTACCCTCAACGAGAATCATGGAGGGGGCAGAGGAGGCATCCGCCAAAACTGCCGTGAGGCGCTTTGGCTCGATTTTCGCCTTTCGCATCGCGCAAAAAAGATCAACGGCTCGATCAGGTCGGTAAACGCAGTAAAAGTGACCGCCGTAGCGAAGCTTCTTGCTTGCCGCCGCGCAAAAATCGTCGATGGTACCAATGACCTCGTGGCGCGCGATGTTTTTGACGTCGGCGGCGTTGGGATATCCACCGGATACTGTCATGTAGGGGGGATTGGTAAAGAGAAGATCGGCACCGTCACCGCCGTATGCCTCGAGGTCTCGGACGTCGGCACAGACCACCCGAATGATCTCGCTTAGACGGTTTTCAACGACGTTCCGCTCTGCAAGCTCGGCAAACTCGCTCTGAACCTCAACGGCAAGAATGTGCGCCGCTTTTTTTCTCGTTGCACAAAGCAGGGAAACGATTCCGCTTCCCGCCCCGAACTCAATGGCTCTCGAGCCTGCGGAGCCCCGCACGTATGCGGCAAGAAGCAGGGCGTCGGTTCCAAAGGTAAGTCCGTCAGAGCGTTGGATCAGGCGGATCGAATCGTTTACGACGTCAATACGCTCGCTGGTATGCATAATCGTCCTTTCAGAGAGGTTTTATCGAAAAAAAGAAGACGGAACGGAAACCGCACCGTCTTCTTTTTGTGCATTCATCAGTCTTCCTTAACGGGAGCACCAACGGGGCAAACGTCAGCGCAGCTTCCGCAATCAGCGCACTCGTTTGCGTCGATTACGTACTTTGCATCGTCCTCGGAAATGCAGTTGACGGGGCACTCGGACTCGCAAGCGCCGCACTTAATGCACTCATCGGTAATTTTATAAGCCATGATTCACACCTCCATCGTATTGGGCTACCAACATTCTATCATACTTTGCAGAAAAATCAAG
>JAFYMH010000179.1 GCA_017556685.1 Clostridia bacterium
CAAGGCGAAAATTTGCGGTAATATGCGGATATTGCAAAAATTTTTGCCGAAGCAGACGCCGCTGTTTGCCTCTCTAAACCTTATCGTTTTGAGTTTGCTTAGACTCCCTCCGAGAGGGAGAAAACGGCGGTAGAAAAAATCCGAAATAAAATGAAGAAATCCGAAGGATTTCATCCTTAAAAAACTTCACGAAGGCAAAACGCCTCACTTTGTGAAAAATTTTCTTAAGGATTACTTATTCCCTCGGATTTTTTCGGTCTTGCCAAAGATGCAATGCCCCACCTTAAGTGTTGCGGTGCTCACACCATACGCAACGCCAGACTCCCTCCTTCGGGTTGGCAAGCTTAAAGAGCTGAGGAAGCTCCTGCTCGGTCGTTGTGATGCAACGGCGGTTCTTGCAGATCGCATCTCGGCGCACAGGGAGCGAAACGGTTTCGGAGACCTCCTTTGGAGAGGGCACCGAAAGCTGCTTTTCGTCAAGCAAAAAGAGGATCAGCGCCATGCGCATATACTTACCGTACAGCGCTTGCCTAAAGTAGCAGGCTCTCGGGTCGGCATCGACCGCAACCGAGATCTCGTTGACACGGGGGAGCGGATGCATGATGCAAAGATCGTCCTTTGCGTGCTTTAGCATGCTCGGATCGAGAATGTAAAGATCCTTGACACGCTCGTATACGGCAGGATCCGAAAAGCGCTCGCGCTGAATACGCGTCATATAGAGGATGTCGAGCTCGGGGAGCGCTCCCTCGAAATCGGTCGTCTCAACATAGCTTGCGCCGCTCTCTGCCAGGATATCGCGCTTGACGTAGCTCGGGATCCTGAGCTCCTCGGGGGAAATGAGCACGAAGCGAATTCCGGTGTAGCGCGAGAGCGCGGCGATGAGCGAATGCACGGTGCGCCCGTATTTCAGATCGCCGCAGAAGCCGACCGTCAGATCACAAAGCCGCTTCTTCTCGTGACGGATGGTGAAAAGATCCGCCAGGGTCTGGGTCGGATGGTTATGTCCGCCGTCGCCCGCATTGATGACCGGAACCGGGCTTGACAGCGAGGCAACGAGGGGCGCGCCCTCCTTCGGGTGGCGCATGACGAGGATATCGGCATAGCCGGCAACGATGCGTGCGGTATCCGAGATCGACTCGCCCTTTGCCGCCGACGAGGTGCTTGCCTCCGAGAAGCCGAGCACGTTTCCGCCAAGCTCATACATCGCCGCCTCAAAGCTCAGGCGCGTACGCGTAGAGGGCTCGAAAAAGAGGGTGGCGAGCTTTTTGTGGCGCATCGCCTCGGCATAGCTCATGGGGTTTTCCATGATCGATGCGGCAACGTCCATGAGACGGTCGATCTCCTCGACCGAAAGGTCGAGAATATCAATGAGCGATCTCACCGCGCGCCTCCGATCCAGCTCTCGTCGGAGGGATTGTTACGGAAGGCGATCAGGCGTGCGACGTCCTCGGGCTTGATATAGCCGGTCTCGGCGGCAACGGCGGCGATCGTCTCAAAATCGGTCAGACTGACGTTCTTCACGCCTGCGGCGGCAAGACGGTCAATGCCCTTCTGCATCCCATAGGTGAAGATGCTGGCGATGCCGAGCACCTCGGCGCCCGCCTCGCGCAGAGCGTCAACGACGTCGATGACGCTTCCGCCGGTCGAGATCAGGTCCTCAATGACAACGACCTTCTGTCCTGCCTCGAGCTTCCCCTCGATGCGGTTGTTTCTTCCATGATCCTTGGCGCTTCCTCTGACGTAGCCCATCGGCATACCGAGGATATAGCCGGTAATGGCGGCGTGCGCGATACCCGCCGTGCTGGTTCCCATCAGAACCTCGGCGTCGGGATACTCGCTCCGAACGATCTCGGCAAGTCCCCTCTCAACGTCCTCACGCACCTTGGCGTCCGAGAGCGTCAGGCGGTTGTCGCAATAGACGGGGCTCTTGATGCCGCTCGCTCAGGTGAAGGGCTCGTCGGGGCGGAAGAAGACCGCCTTGATCGAGAGAAGGTCTTTTGCAATCGTTTCTTTCAGCTGTTTCATGATCTTTATTCCTTTCAGTCAACGAATTCCGCTACGCAGCGGCGGTATGCGGCAACCGGATCCTCTGCCGCCGTGATCGGTCTGCCGACGACGATATAGTCCGAGCCGATCTCCTTGGCACGGGCGGGGGTCGTTACGCGAACCTGATCTCCGACTGCCGAATCGGCAAAGCGGACACCGGGGGTGATCGTCAGAAAATCGCTTCCGCAGGTCTCGTGCACGATCCCTGCCTCAAGCGGAGAGCAAACGATGCCGTCAAGGCCCGAGTTCTTTGCGTTCTTCGCGTAGTGCAGAACCGTATTCGGCAGCGTTTCGGAGATGAGAAGCTCCTTTTGCATCATTTCCTCGGAGGTCGAGGTCAGCTGAGTCACGGCGATCAGCTTGGTGGGGCGCGAGCCGTCGGGACGGGTCAAACCCTCGATTGCCGCACGCATCATGTTCGAGGTTCCCGAGGCGTGCAGGTTGCAGATATCCACGCCAAAGGACGAGAGAACTGCCATCGCGCACTTGACGGTATTCGGAATGTCGTGAAGTTTGAGATCAAGGAACACCTTGTGTCCGCGAGCCTTCAGCTCCGAGACGATCGAGGGTCCCTCGGCGTAGTACAGCTCCATGCCGATCTTGACGAAGGGGCGGAGCTCGCCAAAGCGGTCGAGGAAGGCAAGGGTCTTTGCCTTGCTTTCAAAGTCGCATGCAATAATGACGTCTTTTCCCATGTTCTTTATCCTTTCTGCTTTCAAGATCAATGTGCGGCGCCGATGATATCCGAAAGGCGCTCGATCCCGTACCGCTTCATCACGTCGGGGAGCTTTTCGAGAATATCTCGGCAGATATAGGGATCCACGAGGTTCATTGCGCCGATCTGGGTTGCGGTCGCGCCCGCCATCATCATCTCGATGACGTCCTCGGCGCTTGCGATTCCGCCCATTCCGATGATCGGAAGCTTGACCGCCCTGTAAACGTCGTAGACCATGCGGAGCGCGACCGGGAAGATCGCGGGGCCCGAGAGCCCTCCCGTACGGTTCTTGATGAGCGGACGGCGGCGCGCAAGATCAATGCGCATTCCCATCAGGGTATTGATCAGCGAGATGCCGTCGGCACCGCCTGCCTCGCAGGCGCGGGCGATCTCGGTGATGTCGGTGACGTTCGGCGAGAGCTTCATGAAGATCGGCTTATCGGTCACGCGGCGAACCGCGCGGGTCACCTCCTCTGCCGCCTTTGCAGAGGTGCCGAAGCTCATGCCGCCGTCATGGACGTTCGGGCAGCTGATGTTGACCTCGAGAATGCCGACCGCATCGTGCGCGGCGAGCTTTGCCGTCGTCTCGGCGTACTCCTCGACCGAGAAGCCCCCGACGTTGGCAATGACCTTCTTATGAAAGACCTCGGTAAGACGCGGAAGCTCATCCGAGAGCACGCGATCAACTCCGGGGTTCTGAAGTCCGACGGCGTTGAGCATACCGGATGCCGTTTCGGCGATTCTGGGAGTGGGGTTTCCGAATCTCGGAGCCGCGGTCGTTCCCTTGAAGGAGAAGCTTCCGAGCAGATTGATGTCGTAAAGCTCCGCCATCTCATACCCATAGCCAAAGGTTCCGCTGGCGGGGATGAGGGGATTATCGAGCGTAAGGCCCGCAAGAGTTACCTTGAGGTCGGCCATTTGATCTCCTCCTTTTCCATGATGGGGCCGTCGCGGCAGATGCGCTTATAGCCCGTGAGCGTCTCGCAGGAGCAGCCCATGCAAACGCCAAAGCCACAGCCCATGCGCTCCTCGAAGCTCATCTGTCCCGAGGTTGCGGTGGCGGCGGATACCGCGCGGAGCATCGGCTCGGGACCGCAGGTGTAGAAGTAGGTATACTCGCCGACCGAGGCGATCGCATCGGTCACAAAGCCGCGCATGCCGTAGCTTCCGTCGGCGGTACAGACACTGACCTCGGCGCCGAGCGCCGCAAATTCCTTTTCAAAGAAGACCTCGTCCTTCGAGTTAAAGCCGAGGATGACCTTGACGGTCTTTCCCTCTGCGATCAGCTGCTTTGCAAGCTTATAGAGCGGAGGGACGCCGACGCCGCCACCGAGAAGGAGCGGACAGCTGCCGCTCTTTTCGGTGTCGTAGCCGTTTCCAAGACCGGTCAGAAGATCAAGCGTCTCGCCGACCCCCATCTCTGCCATCTGCCGCGTTCCCTGTCCCACCACCTTGTAGATGAGGGTCAGGGTCTCGGCGTCTGCATCGCAAACCGAGATCGGACGGCGAAGGAACTTCCCCGCGATCCGAAGGTTGACAAAGCGGCCGGGGGCGCAATCCGAGGCGTCGCCCGAGAGCTTCATCAGATAGGTTCCCTTTGCGATCCTGTCGTTTGAAAGGATCTTAAATTCAAGCTGCTTCATCTCTCACCTCAGGCGTCGATGGTCGAGATGCAGATCGTCGTTTCCTCAAGCACGTCGAGCAGAACGCGCACGGTGTCAAGCGCGGTGAACATGGTGACGTTGTTCTCAACGGCACACTGACGGATCTCATGACCGTCGGAGAGCGGGCCGTTTGCATCGAGCGCACGGGTGTTGATCACGTAGGTCACGTAGCCCTGACGGATCGAGTTGAGGATCTCATCGCTTCCCTCGCTGATCTTGCGGCGAACGCGCGTACGGATGCCGTTCTTCTTCAGGAAGGCGGCGGTGCCTGCGGTTGCCTCGATGTTGAAGCCGAGGTTGTAGAAGCGGCGGATCAGAGGCAGAGCCTCCTCCTTATCCTTGTCGGCGATGGTTGCAAGGACGGTGCCGTAATTGGCAACCTGCATGCCTGCCGCCTGCAGAGCCTTATAGAGCGCGCGGTTGAGGCTGTTATCGTATCCGATCGCCTCACCGGTCGACTTCATCTCGGGAGAGAGGTAGGCGTCAAGACCGCGCAGCTTTGCAAACGAGAAGGCGGGAACCTTGACGTAATGGCGCTTCTTCTCCTCGGGATACAGGACCTTGATCCCCTGCTCGAGAAGGGTCTTTCCGAGCATGACGAGCGTTCCGATGTCGGCGAGAGGATAGCCGGTTGCCTTCGAGAGGAAGGGCACGGTACGCGACGAGCGGGGGTTGACCTCGATGATATAGACGTCCTCCTTCTCGTCGACGATGAACTGGATGTTGAAAAGTCCCACGATGCCGATGCCAAGTCCGAGGCGCTCGGTGTAGTCAAGCACCGTCTTTTTCACCTTGTCGGAAAGGCTGAAGGCGGGGTAAACGCTGATGCTGTCGCCCGAGTGGATACCGGTTCTCTCAACCAGCTCCATGATACCGGGAACGAACACGCGCTCACCGTCGCAAACGGCATCGACCTCGACCTCGCGGCCCTGGATATACTTGTCAAGAAGGACGGGCTTGTCCTCGTCGATCTCAACGGCAGTCTTAAGGTAATGGCGGAGCATCTTTTCGTTGGCAACGATCTGCATGGCTCTGCCTCCGAGCACGAAGCTCGGACGGACGAGCACGGGATAGCCGATCGCCTCCGCCGTTCTGACGCCGTCCTCAATGTTGGTCACGGCGCGTCCCTTCGGACGGGGGATATTCAGACTCTCAAGCACATGCTCAAACGAATCGCGGTTCTCGGCACGGTCGATCGCCTCAACGTCGGTGCCGATGATCCTCACGCCGCGCTCCATCAGAGGAGCGGCAAGGTTGATCGCGGTCTGTCCGCCAAGCACCGCAACGACGCCCTCGGGCTTCTCAAGCTCGATGACGTTCATAACGTCCTCGACCGTCAAGGGCTCGAAATAGAGCTTATCGCTCGTCGTATAGTCGGTCGAAACCGTCTCGGGGTTGTTGTTGATGATGATCGCCTCGTAGCCGGCGTCGCGGATAGCGCGCACGGCGTGCACGGTCGAATAGTCGAACTCCACGCCCTGGCCGATACGGATCGGACCCGAGCCAAGCACGACGATCTTCTTGCGGTCGGTAACGATCGAGCGGTTGCCCTCGCCGTAGGTCGAATAGAAGTACGGAATATAGCTCGTTTCGTCTGCCGCGCAGGTGTCGATCATGTGGTAGACCGGGAAGAGCTTTTTCTCACGGCGCATCTCATACACCTTAAGCTCGCTCGTTTCCCAGAGCTTAGCGATGAACTTATCCGAGAAGCCCATCTTCTTTGCCTCGGCAAGGATCTTCTCGTCGAAGGGA
>JAFYMH010000180.1 GCA_017556685.1 Clostridia bacterium
GGCGTTTGACAGATGGCTTGATGAGCTCGGCTACCGTCGGGAAGGCAATTATTATCGGGTAACGCGGGAGAACCGCGACGTGCTTTTGCTTGCAAGTCACGGCGGCTCGTCAAGCGCGGCGCTTGCGCACGCCTTTGGGCTCCCCTTCGGCTTTGTTTGCCACGCTCTTCGCCCCGGCTTCACCGCGATCACCGAGGTGAGCCTTGAGGGGGAGGTCGGCGCCCTGATCTCGCCTACGTTCCTGCTTGCGAACGACATTGAGCATATTAAGTCGCTGAGCGACCCGAGCGATTATAATAACTGAACCCATAATAACTGAACCCGGCTGTGATAAGCGATGCTTATCACAGTCGGGTTCGGTTTATAAGGTTTATAGGCAATATTACCGCACGATGTTCTCGACGATGCTGAAGGCGGCGAGGTTTTCTGCGAAGTAATCGGCGCCCTTTGCACCGTTGACCGAAAGGGTCTTCATGCCGCCGGCGCGACCCGCCTCGATGCCGGCATCGGCATCCTCAACGACGAGGCAATCGGCAGGGTCGATACCGAGCATCTCGGCTGCCTTGACGAAGACCTCGGGGTCGGGCTTGGAGTTTTTGATGTTGTTGCCGTCGGAAACCGCATCAAAATAGCTGTCAAGACCGATCTGCTTCAAAATGATGGGGGTGTTCTTGCTCGACGAGCCGATGGCGATCTTGATGGCGTTTTCCTTCAGCGCCTTGAGATTCTCCATCGCGCCCGGAAGGATGTCGGCGGGGGTGAGCGCCGTGATCAGCTCCTTATAGTAGTTGTTCTTGCGCTCGGCGAGTGCCGCCTTTTCGGCGTCACTGTAGCTTTTCGTTGCTCTTTCGAGAACGATCGCAAGGCTCTCCATGCGGCTGACTCCGCGAAGGCGGTTGTTGATCTTCTCGTCGAAATAGATGCCCTCCTCGTCCGCCATCCGCTTCCACGCCTTGTAGTGGCAGTTGTCGGTCGAAACGATTACGCCGTCAAGGTCAAAAAGTACTGCTTTGATCATAATTCCTCCTAATACTGGCGTTACGGCTCTCTCAGCCGATAACGATCTCCTCACCGTAGGACTTGATGGCGATCGGCTCGCCCTTGATGACGCTGTATTTTGCGCCCGACTTGTCAACGAAGACCTCGATCAGTCTGCCCTTGAAGAGGATGCGGAACTTATACGAATTCCACTTCTCGGGAAGGACGGGGGCGAACTCAAGCGCATCGTCATTCACACGCATTCCGCCGAAGCCGAAGAGCATGCTCATCCAGGTACCTGCCATGTTCGCGCAGTGGTAACCCGCGTTGACGTTGGCGTGGTAATCGTCAAGGTCAAGGCGCGAGGTCGTCATGAAGTACTTGTAGGCAATATCGTAATAGCCAATGCTGTTTGCAACGATCGAGAAGATGCAGGCGGAAAGCGACGACTCGTGCACCGAAACGGTCTCGTAGAAGTCGAAGTTGCGCTTCATCTCTTCCTTATTAAAGTACTTCGAGAGCAGGAACATTGCCAGAACGAAGTCTGCCTGCTTCGATACCTGATGGCGGTAGACGATGATCGGGTGATGCTTGTCAAGCAGGGGGAACTCGCTAAAGGGCGTGTTCTCGATATCCCATCTCTTCTTCGACATGAAGGAATCGTCCTGCGGATAGATGCCGAGCTTCTCCTCGTAGGGGATGTACATATTGTCGATCGCGCGCTGCCAATCGGCAAGCTCGGACTCGGCAAGACCGATCTTCTCGGCAAGGGTCTTGTACTTCTCGGGCATATTCGCCTTGAGATACTCGACCGCCTTGACGGCGTACTTCATGTTTTCGCGCGCCATCATGTTCGTATAACAGTTGTTATTTACAAGCACGGCGAACTCGTCGGGACCGGTTACGCCGTTGATGCAGAACTTTCCGCCCTTGTAATCGACGTACTCACCGAACGAGCACCAGAAGCGCGCCGTTTCGATCAGGATCTCGGCGCCGTAATCGGCAAGGAAATCGTAATCGGCGGTAGCGGTCACGTACTGGTTCACGGCATAGGCGATATCGGCGTTGATGTGGAACTGGCAGGTTCCCGCAAGGAAGAAGGCGCTCGCCTCCTCACCGTTGATGGTACGCCAGGGGAAGCAACAGCCGCGACTCACCGAAAGGACTCTTGCACGCTTTCTTGCCTCGTCAAGGGTGTTGTATCGGAACATCAGAACGTTCTTTGCGATCTCGGGGCACTCGAAGTTGAAGAAGGGGGTAACGTACATCTCGGTATCCCAGAAGACGTGCCCCTCGTAGCCCTCGCCCGAAAGACCCTTGGCGCCAAGGCTCGTTCTGCCGTCGCGGCCGGGGGATTGCAGGAGCGCGAACATATGCCAGCGCAGACCCTGCGAGAGCATATCGTCGCCGTCGATCTCGATGTTGGCGTTCTCCCAGAAGGTATCGAGATACGTCTTCTGCGACGAAAGGAGGGCGGCGAAGCCGTCTTCACCAAGCTTTTTAAGGATCGACTTGGCATTGTCAAAGAGCGCATCTTCACTAAAATCTCTGGTCGTGACGTAGGTGATGTATTTGGTCAGGGTGTAGGTCTTTCCCTTTTCTGCCGAGAAGGTGAATTTCGTCGAGACTGCAAACTCGTCCTTCGCGCTCTCGGTTGCGGCATCAAAATCGATCTCGTTGCGCATGGCGGTAACGATGCCGATCTGCGTGTTCTTCGATCTCTGCTTGATCGCCGCCGTCGCGCCGTCAAGGCAGGCATCCTCCATCAGAACGACTCTGCCGTAGGGACCGTAATCGATACGCGAGTTGTTCTCTGCCGTATTGTTCATGACGTCGCCGTCGATCGCCGAGAGGATCGAGAGCTCGCCGTCAAAGTTGACGGGCGTGACCGAGTAGCGGATCGCCGCCGCAAACTTGTTGGTCAGCGAAACGATTCTCGTCGATTCGATCCGAACCGTCTTGCCCTTCGGGGAGGTCCAGGTAGCGCTTCTCGTCAAAACGCCCTTTTTCATGTCGAGAACGCGCCTTGACTCGTTAAGAGTCCCCTCGAAGATGCTGAACTCCTCGCCGTCGACTGTCAGCTTGATGATCTTGGCGTTGGCAACGTTGAGCATGGTCTGAGTCTTCTCGGCAAAGCCGTACGCCATTTCGCCGTAACGGATCTTTTCGCTTTCATAGAAGCCGTTGATGAAGCTGCCCTCCATGCCGAAGCCCTTTTCCATTTTATAGGCTTCCTCAAAGGTACCTCTCATTCCGATATATCCGTTCGAGAGAACGAATACCGTTTCGTTACGGTAGTTGTTCTTGAGATCGAAGCTCTCCTCGGTGATCGCCCAGGGCTCACAGGGGTAGATCGGTTTTACGTTCTTGATATCCTCAATCATGAAAACTGTCTCCTTTTGCTCAGTGATAAATGAGTGATACTCATATTGTACCATTGATGCCCTGCTTTGTCAATTTATTTTAGATATTTTGTAGGGAAGCCGTAACGTTTTTTGTCGGGTTCCGCTCTCTGACATAAAGCTCTCCCATCCTGAATATGGTAGCGGAAGGGGGTGATGAGATGCGGCTCAGCGCGCTTTTTACAAAATGCCTGACAAGGCGTTACGAGAATACGGCAGGCGAGGTCAGCTATGCGATCGAGCTTGACGGCAAAACGGCGTTCGTTTATTTTGAGGCGTCGCGCGGCTCTATGGATTGGAGGCGGAACCTTTCATTCCCCGCAAGGGCGTACGGTCCGCGCATCGGGGGAGGATACGCGCATCAAGGCTTTCTCTCTGCCTGGCGCGCGGTGCGCCCGACCGTGATCGAGCGTCTCACAGCGGCGGCGCCGACGGCGATCGTTACGGTCGGGTATTCGCACGGCGCGGCGATCGCCGCGCTTTGTCATGAGTACCTGTACAGTCGCCGTACCGTACCCCACGCCTCGCTTTACGGATACGGCTTTGCCTCGCCTCGCGTGCTCTGGGGTCGGGTCGATCAGACGAGATGGTGGGGGTTTACCGTCATTCGGAACCTTGACGACCTTGTGACGCACCTGCCGCCCAAGGTGCTTGGCTTTCGCCACGTGGGGCGTCTGCTTGAGATCGGGGAGCGGGGAAGGTACGGACGGCTCGAGGCGCATACCCCCGAGGCGATGCAAAGGGAGCTTCTTCGCTACGAGGCGGGGGGTGGGGGCTTGCAATCCCCTGAAGGATGTGCTATAATGAATACAACGAATCGGTAAGATGGATCGGATGATCCGAGGAAGGACAGCCATGTTTGAAAACGAATATTTTGATGCAACCATTCCCGAGCAGAAGTGTATCGCTCTGATCGCGCATGACAATAAAAAGAAGGAGCTGATCGAGTGGTGCCTGAAAAACAAGAAGGTGCTTGAGCATCATTTCCTTTGCGGCACCGGAACGAGCGCCAAAATGGTTGCCGATCATACGGGGCTTCCCGTGCGCGGCTATAACAGCGGTCCTCTCGGAGGAGATCAGCAGATCGGCTCGCGCATCGTTGACGGCAAGGTTGACATCGTGATCTTCTTCTCGGATCCTCTGTCGGCACAGCCGCACGATCCCGACGTCAAGGCGCTCCTTCGTATCGCCCAGGTGTACGATATTCCGATCGCCAACAACCGTTCGACCGCCGATTTTCTGATCACCAGCCCCTATATGGATAAGGAATATACGCGTAAGCTCCTGAACTTCCGAAAGAAGGTGGAGGAGCGCGCCAAGACCATCGGCACCGAGGGCGCCGATGCCTGAGAAACATCAAAGAAAACAGGTGCTACGCCTACGCGTAGCACCTGTTTTCTTTGTTTTCGTTCGGTTATGCCGAAAGGAAGCAGCCCCAAGGAGGGGGGGTTAAGTGATGGGTTCATCAAGCTTGATGGGATCCCGCGCCGAGGAGCAGGTGAAATAAAGGATCTGACGGTCTGCCGAGAGCCGCGCGAGAAGCCTCGTTGCGGCATCGAGCCGTTCGTCGTCAAGATTGACGAAGGGGTCGTCAAGGATCATCGGCGCCGTTTCCTCGGTAAAGAGCGCGTCGGTCAGGGCAAAGCGCAGGCAGAGGGCAAAGAGATCGCGGTAGCCGGTGCTGTAGAGAATGGGGGAGCGGGTAACGCCGCCCTCCGCGATCGAAAGCTCAAACTCTCCGCTGAGGGTGAAGGCGCGCGCCGCATCCGAAAGCTCCTTGCCAAGGTCAAGCGAAAGCTCCTCGGCGTAGCGAAGGAAGCTCGCCTCTACGACCTCGCGGTAGCGGGTGATGAGCGAACCGCGCGCCATCTCAAGAAGCTCGGCGGTTTTAAGGATTGCCGAAAGATGCCGTGCAGACTCGCTCCTCTCGTCGATAAGGCGCTCAAGCATCGCCGCGTGTGAGGGGATCGCCTCGACCGCCTCGGAGATCACGCGCTCGGTGTGCTCAAGCGAGAGCATCTCACCGCGCAAGCGGTCGATCTCAAGGTAAAGACGATCTGCCTCAACGCGAAGCGCGGCGGCGTCCCCGATCTCTCCCTCGGAGTCCGGTTGTGGCTCCTCTGCATGGGGGTGCTCGCTCAGAAATGCAGAAAGATCGTCGTCTGCATGGCTCAGCTCAAGCTCGGCAGAGGCGAGGGCGCTGCGCTTCTCCCGAAGGACCGAAAGCCTTGCCGCATCGTCCGGAAGGCTTTCATCCTGCATGATCGGACAAAGCGGTAAAAGCAGCTCACGCCGCTTTGAAAGAAGCTCTGTAAGGCGCCTTTCCTGCGGCGGCTCGCCCTTTTCTCTTTTTCCCTTAACGGCAGAGGAAAGGAGAGATGCAAAAATAAGTGCCGTCGTTGCAAGCGAAAGGATGGCAAGCGGGTAGATGGGAATCAAAAACAGGACGAGCGAAAGGAGCGCCGTGATAGACGATGCTGTGCCTTGCGCTCGGGAAACGAGCCTGCGGCGACGTTTGTATCGCTCGGCGCTTTTTGCCTTCTCCGAAAGAAGCCGCTCGACCTCGGGGACGTCCTTGACGACCTCGGCGATCCTCTCCTCGCTTGGGATGCTCTCGCCGATCTCGCCCGACAGGCGCTCGCACTTTTCCTTTGCACGCTCGCGTGCCAGACGCAGGCGCTCGAGCGACTCTGCAAGAAGCCGTCGGCTTTTTTCGGCGAGCGCAAGGTCTGCCCGCTCTGCCGTCAGACGGCGCAGCTTCTCGGTACCCTCGATCGCCTCGGCGCACTCCCGAAGCTTCCCTCTCGTCTCGTCGAGCGTAAGCTTTTTCGCTTCCGCCTCGTCGAGCAAACGCCTTTGCTCCGAGATGGCAAGATCCAGCTCGGCGATCCTGCCGCGGTTGCCGGTCATCTGATAGTATTTCCGACGCTTATCGAGAAGGCGGAAGGCGCGCTCGGAGAGGGTCAGATCCTCCTGCTCGGACAGTCGGCTTTGTATTGACCCGTAGCCCGCGTGCTCGGTAAGGGGCCTTTGGGAGAAGTAGGTGCTTCGCTCGTATCCCGCATCGTCAATGCCAAAAAGCTCCTGCCCGATCTGCTCGGAAAAATCGTCGCTCGGAAGCCCCGTGTCGATCGAGAAAAGCTTGAAAATATCGTCGCTCTCGCGCTTTCCGAAGATCCGCTCGATGCGGTAGCGGCGGTCTCCGACCGAAAACGAAAGCGAGCCGCCATAGGTCTCCCCGTTCCAGGGGGTGTAGCGCTTGCGCTCGTTTTCGAGAAGATCGGTCGAGCGGCTTGCGGGGAGCCCGTAGAGCATCGCCTTGATAAAGACGGCGAGGGTGCTTTTTCCCCATCCGTTTTCGCCCCGTATGACCGAAAGCCCCTCGGAAAAGGTGTAGCTGAACTTGTGCAGCTTTCCGAAATTTTCAACGTAGCAGTGAAGGAATCTCAAAACGGCACCTCCTCTCCCGAAAGGACAGCAAGACCGGCGGTAAGTATGAGTCCCTCCTCCTCCTTCGGAAGCCCGAGGCGGAGAACGGTCCGCACGAACTCCCCCCGAAGCGAGAGATCGTTTTCATAGTCGGTTGCGCTGACCCTGACGGTGCTTTCGTTTTTGATCTCGAGGTGGAAATAGCTACCCTCAAGGGCGGCGGTAAGCTGAAGCACGTCGGGGAGCAGAGTGAGTGCGTGTGCACCGACGAGGCGAACGCGAACGAGATCGCGCTCCGGGATCTCTGAAAGCGCCCCCCTCACCGCCGCCTCAACGTCGCGCTGGGATTCTGCATCCGAAATATCGACCATAGTATCGTGCAGGGTGCGGCGAGCGATCGGAAGGAAGGACTTTTTGAGCTTTCCCCCGTCGGTATCGAGCAGTACGATCCCACGCTCTCCGATCTCGTCAAAGCCCCGACCCTCGGGACATCCGGGATAGCAGTAAACGCCGCGCTCGTCGAGCCGCTCGATCCGAGGGGCGTGGATATGCCCAAGGGCAAGATAATCGATCCCCCTTCCGCGCAGCTCGTCAAGGGCGATCTCGTCCTCGCGGTGGCGGTGCTCTGCGACCTGCCCGTGCAGCATGACGATATTCAGATCCTCGGGAGAAAGGGGCGGAAGCTCGGCAGAGGCGCTTTCAGAGCCGTAGACGGCAACGTTGCCGTAGCGGTAGAGCGTATATTCGTGCTCCCCGAAAAAGCGGAGATTGGCAGGGAGCTCGCCGTCAAGGCGAAAGTCCCCCGCGTGGTTGCCGTAGAGCATCAGAAAATCGATCCTCGGGTGCGCCGAAACCGTATCGAGCAGATAGCGGACGGCGGTCCCGGCGGGATGGTCGCTGTCAAAGACGTCTCCCGCAAGCAGAACGACCTCGGCTCTGTTTTGCTCGGCAAGCTCTGCAATGCTCCCGAGCTGAAGCAAAAGCTCTTTCCTGCGAAGCCGCGCCTTTTCATGCGTGAGCTTTGCTTCCATTGCCGAATCAAGATGCAGATCGGCTGTATGAATCAGTTTCATGGCGCTCCCTTCGCATAGCTTGAAATGAATTACAGAACGGTAACGCGACCGTTTTTCTCAAGAACCCACCCGTTTTTGGCGGCGTGGACGATACCCTCGGAGATTGAGGTCTGCATCGAGGGGGCACAGCGCGAAAAGCCGAGCAGCTTTGCGACCTCGCGGTAGAGATCGTCGGTCTGCAGGCTATATTGCCGTTCTACGATATAACGGATCGCACTTGCCAGCTCCTCGGTCGGGATGTCGTCCATATCGCGCCTTGATTTCGGATTCTGCTTATTCGGGATCCGGAAGGGCGTGGGCTTGTCGGGATCGGTGAGCCAGTAGAAGGTCTTAGTGGCGCTTCTCGTCATCTGCATGTCGATGAAGTTGAGCGCCTCGTCAACGGTACGCTCGGTGCGCGGCGAGCTTCTTGCGATGCCCCACGCCGCGAGCAGACGCTTGGTAAGCTGCGTGCGGCTGATCGGAGCCTCGGTGCGCAGGATCTTATCGATCTGCATGACGACCCGGGTCTTGTTGATCGGGTCGCAGAAGGCGTCGATGCCCGACAGCGTGCTCGGAAGCGGATCGAGCAGAGTGGGAGTGTAGATCGGAAGCGCCGCCGTCTCGTCGTCACTTGACGATTTTGCGATGACCTCAAAGACGGTCGGCCCGGGCTCGGGCGTCGGCGCGTCGGGAAGCACGGGACGGAGCTTTGCCTCCTCTGCCATCTCGCGGATTCGCCTGATCTCCTTGGTGGGGGAATCCCACCAGTCGAGAACCCAAAGATGGTAGATCCTCCATCCAAGGGAGGAAAGGATCGAATCCTGAAGGATCAGGCGATCGTGTGCCGAGCCGCCCGTGCTCTCCTCACGTCCGTCGCAGAGGATACCGAGCAGGTATTCTCCCTCGCGCAGAGGATCGCGGATGGCAATATCGATCTTATAGGACGAGCATCCGACGTTGACGTCGCATTCGTAGCCGACCTCGGCGAGCGCGGCGGCAACGCTTTCGGCGATCCCGACGCGAAGCTCGCTATCTCCCGGGCGCGCGGTCAGGGTCTTTGTTCCCTGCGCCGCAAATTCAAGGAAGGCGCGCAGACCGAGAACGCCGTTTGAGGTGGTTCTGTTCTCGTCGATCATCTCGGGCTTCAGGGTCGAGAAGACGAGCATCTCGCGCCTTGCGCGCGAGGCGGCAACGTTCAGACGGCGCCAGCCGCCCTCGCGGTTGAGAGGACCGAAGTTCATCGTGACCTGCCCGTTCTTGTCAGGGCCGTAGCAGACCGAGAAGATGATGACGTCGCGCTCGTCTCCCTGCACGTTCTCAAGGTTTTTGACAAAGATCGGCTCGTACATGGCGGCGGCGGCCTCCTCGAGTCTGCGGTCGTGCGACAGCTCGGATTCGAGAAGATCCTCGATGAGAAGCTGCTGGACCGAGCTGAAGGTGACGACGCCGATGCTCTGCTTACAGAGCACAGGATCGGTGAGCCTTCGACGGATCTCCTTGATGATCGCCGAGGCCTCGGCGCGGTTCTGCTTGCTCCTGCCGCGATCGTAATAGCCCTTGACGGGAATCAGCTTTACGCGGCTGACCCGATCGTTCGGGGAGGGGAAGGTATAGAGCTTGTTATCGTAATACTGGCGGTTTGAGAAGGCGATGAGCGACTCGTGCCGCGAGCGGTAATGCCAGAGAAGATGCTCCTCGGGCATCGAAAGGGCAAGACAGTCGTCAAGGATGCTCTCAAGATCCTCCTTTTCGAGGTTGTCCTCGTCGGTATGGGTAGCCGTGAAGAAGCTCGTCGGAGGAAGCTGTTTCGGGTCGCCGACGACGACCAGCTCCTTTCCGCGCGCGATCGCGCCGACCGCCTCGCAGGTCGGCATCTGGGACGCCTCGTCAAAGATCACGAGGTCAAACTTCGGGAAGGAGGGATCGATATACTGCGCCACCGAGATCGGGCTCATCAGCATGCAGGGGCAGAGACTGCGGAGCAGGTTCGGAATACTGTCAAAGAGCTTGCGGATCGAAAGCGCCCGACCGCCCGAGCGGATGGCTCTTTGCAGGGTGGCGATCTCGGAGGATGCCGAAACGTCGGTCATGGCGTTCGGGATCTTCGAGGAAAGCAGAGAGGCAAGCTCCTGCTTGGTCAGATGCTCAAAGGTGCGGCTTGCCTCGCCGTACTCGCGGATCTTTTGGTCGATCATCATTCCGCTGAAGGATGCAAGGCTCTTGTCCGAGTCGATGACCGAGGCGGCACAGCTGTAGGCAAGGCTTCTGCGGTAGGCGGGGATCAGCTCGTCGGTCGTGATCGAGCCGCTGTCAAGCGCCTGACAAAGCACGCCGAGTCCCGCAACGTCTGCCTCCGCACGTATGCAAAGGAAGCTGTACCAATCGCGCAGCGTATCGATCCTTGCAAGGCACTTGTCCGCAAGGCTTCTCTGACGGAGCATCCAGCCGCTCTGCTCTCTCCAAATCTCCACGTTTGCACCGCAAAGCTGCGCAAGCGCACTCTCTGCCTCGCAAAACGCCGAGAATGCGACCGAAACGGCACGGAAGAGCTCGGTGCGCTCGGCGAACATTCCTTCGTCTGTCAGAGTACCGATCTTGACGAGCATCAGCGCGCGGTTTTCGGGCGCCATGCAGATATCTCCCGTCAGACGGATGATCTCGTTCGCCTGCGTAAAGACCCTTTCAAGCATGCGGAAATCGCAGCGCCCGCGACCGTAAAGCGGGCCGAAGATGAACTCGCACGAGCTGCCGTTTTCGCGCACCATGCGAGAGGCTTCCTGATATTCGATGATCTGCTCAAGGATACGGGCGGTATCGCGGCGGCGGCAGGGCTTGGGCGTTTTTCCGAAGGTGGAAAGGCGGCGGCAGATCTTGCGGCGCCGCAGAAAGCCCGCCAGGGGGTTCTTCGATTGCGAGAGCTTCAGACGCTGCAGATTCGTTGCGGCGTCGAAATTCAGAATACCGTCGGTAAAATGCTCGGTCAGGATCGCGTGAAGCTCATCCTTGCGCTGTCCCGCACGGCAGATCTCAATGATCTTATCCCGATAGAAGGGGAGGTTCTTGTTGGTGATCAGGCCGTCGGGGAGCATATGAATATCCGCGAGAAGCCGACACAGAAGCGAGACCGATTTGATCTGCCCGTAGGTGTGCAGATTTTTGAGAGGGATCAGGCGAGAGAGGGCAACGAGATGCCTTTGGAGATCGTTTCCGCTTGAAACGACGGCGCGCAGAGCCTCGGCAGAATCCGCCTTGATCGCCTGGGAATATTCGCGGCGGCGGTAGATCGAGAAGGGGTTATCGCTTGCACCTCCGACGGCGTTCGCGGCAACGCGAAGCCGCGCGAGAAGCGCCTCGTCCTGCTTTCTGGATTCGGGGGTGATGCGATGGACCTGCGCCTCGGTGAAGACCTTCAGCTCGGGTGCATTCTTGTAGCTTTCGAAAAGAACGATCGCATCGTAAAGCGACATACCGAAGCGCCTGACCGTATGAACCGTCTTCATCGTTTCGTTCAGCTGCTCGCGCAGACGGCGCACGCGCTCTGCCTCGGCGTTGAATTCGTCCGGGCTCTTGATGCGAGCCGATTGCAGGGTTCGGTCAAGCTGCGCGAGAACGTCGCGCTTTTTCGCCTTGTTCGAATGAAGCTCAAGACAGAAGGGGGCAAGCCCGACCGCCTCAAGACGCTTTTGGACGACCGAGAGCGCCGCCATCTTCTCGGCGATGAACAGAACCGATTTTCCATGGTAGAGGGCGTTTGCGATCATGTTGGTGATCGTCTGAGATTTTCCCGTTCCGGGAGGGCCGTGCAGAACGAAGCTCTTTCCGACCCCGGCGGCATGGATCGCCGAAAGCTGAGAGGAGTCTGCGGATACAGGCGTTGCAATATCGACGGGATTGATCTGCTCGTCAAGCTGCTCGGGGCTGAGAAAATCCTCGGGATCGCTCCAGGTCAGATGCCCCGACATCAGGGAGGAAACGATCTTGTTTTCCCTGAGCTCCGAGGAGCGGCGGCGAAGATCGTTAAACATAATGAAGTTTGCAAAGGAGAAGTTGCCAAGGAAAACGGTTTCCTCAACGTCCCAGCGCGAGAGCTTCATGACCGCCTGCCGCACCGCCGTAAAGACGCCGCGCAGATCAAGCCGACCGTCGTCAAGGGGCAGAGGGTCAAGCCCCTCAAGATTGATGCCGAAGGCGGTCTTGAGATGCTCGATCAGGGTGATATTGAACTGCGGCTCATCCTCGCGTGCGCGCAGGATATACTCGCGGCTTGCCGAGGCGCGCACAAGCTCCGCGGGAAGCAAAACGAGAGGGGCGTAGCGCGCCTGCTTTGCCGTGTCGCTCTCATACCAGCGCAGGAAGCCGAAGGCAAGATACAGCGTGTTGGCGCCGCTTTCCTCAAGCCCGCTCTTGGCGGTGCGGAAAAGCCCGGTCATCGTCGAAGCAAGAGCTGAGGCTTCGCTTGCCGTGCGCAGACGGCCGTGCGAAAGCTCGGCTCTGAGAACCCCCTCGACGGCAGCGCCCGCAGACCTGACGTCAAGGACGCCGCTGTCGGACAGAGAGACACCGTCAAGCTCGTTCGGACGGGGAAGGACGGCAAGCTCGCTTCCCGAGAGAACGGTATCACAAAGATCCTCTATGCGCAGATCCAGGATCTGTACGGCACCGCGGCGGAAGCGGAAATTGAGAAGGGTGTTGCGAAGAGAAAGGTCAAGAAGCTTGCGCTCCCAAAGCTGCTCCTTGGTCATCTCGGTGGGGACGGCCGATTTGGATCTCTTTGAAACGCTGACGTCGCTCGGTGCGCCCCCCTTGGAGGTGGGGACGTAATCGAAGATGACGTTGCCCTTCGCGTCAACGCGGCGGTGCTTCATCGGCTCGATGCCGCTTGCGCGCGCACGGCGGACGTCAAGGGCAAAGGAAAAGAGAGAGGGATCGCTTAGCCGCGCAAGCGCCGAGGCGGCGGCGTCCTCGAAGGTCATCGACTCGCTCGCGAGTCCCTCAACGTCGATAATGCAAAGCTCGGAGACCCCCTCGGCGGTCCGCTTGGTAAGCTGAGAAACGTCGTCCTGGATGCTCTCCGCAAAGTAGTTGTCGACAAGCCAAACGCCGACCGTGCAGTAGTTCTTTTCAAAGATCAGGATCGGGTGAAGCCCGATCGCCTCCGCGGTCGATGCGAGAAGCAGGGAAAGCTCAAAGCAATCGCCCGTTTTCTTTGCCTTGATCCGATCCGGCTGACGGACGGGGCGGTCGGTGAGCGAGAGCGCGCCCGAAAGCTCCTGCATGACGAAGCGCTCGCACTGCAGCGCGGTAAACACGGCGGCAAACTGCCGACGGACCTCGTTCGGATCCTTGGCGGCATAGCCGTCAAGCGTGGCGGATTTCGACCAGTGGCGCATGACCGAATGCGCCGATTTCGTCAGCTCCGCCACGTACGGATGGGCGGGGGTGACAAGGGCGGCGGTCGTTTCGGGGAAGATCTCGGTGCCGCTCCAATGATCGTATGCGAGCAAAAGCACCGCCTTTTCCTCGCTTGCAAGCTCCTCGTCCCCCATCGTCAGCGAAAGCCTGATCTGCGCCTCGGCGTTTTCGGAGAGCCCGAGGAGCATATTGGAGATGAGATTCAGCTCGATCGGCGAGATCTCGTAGGTCGCCAGGGGCGCGATATAGTCAACGCGAAAGACGGCGGGCATGAAAAAGGCAGGCGAGGCCGAGACCGATACCTTCAGAGAGGTGAGCGGCCGCGCCGTTTTATTTTGGATGCGGATCTCGCGGAGCACGCGAATGCCGCTTTGCATCAGAGCAAAGCTCATCACGGGCGAGGTCTGTCCGCCGATGGCGGCAATAGCGTTTTGGTTCATGTTCTCCAAATTCGGTTCCTCCCGTCCTTCGCCGACGCGCAAGGTTTAATACTCTATACAGTATATTATAATTTTATTTAGCACCTCTGTCAAGAAAATCCCACGAAAAAGCAAGTATTTTTCAAATTCTTCCAAAGGGACGGCTGAAATTTATAAAAAGGGTTGATTTTTTGTCGGAAGTGGTGTAAAATATTCTCTGCAAAGTATTTCCCAAGAATTATGAAACGTGAGGAGAAAAACATGCTGGTATCCGCAAAGGAAATGCTGACCAAGGCAAAGGCGGGCAAGTACGCCGTCGGTCAGTTCAACATCAACAATCTCGAATGGACCAAGGCGATCCTTCTGACCGCCGAGGAGCTGAAGTCCCCCGTCATTCTCGGTGTCTCCGAGGGCGCCGGAAAGTATATGTGCGGCTTCAAAACGGTTGCTGCGATGGTTTCCTCGATGATCGAGGAGCTGAAGATCACGGTTCCGGTCGCGCTTCACCTTGACCACGGAAGCTACGAGGCTTGCATGAAGTGCGTCGAGGCGGGCTTCTCGTCGATCATGTTCGACGGCTCGCATTATCCGATCGCCGAAAACGTTGAGAAGACCACCGAGCTCGTTGCGCTCTGCGCCGAGAAGAACCTTTCGCTTGAGGCAGAGGTCGGCTCGATCGGCGGCGAGGAGGACGGAGTCGTCGGTATGGGCGAGTGCGCCGACCCCGACGAGTGCAAGATGATTGCCGATCTCGGCGTGACCATGCTGGCGGCAGGCATCGGAAACATTCACGGAAAGTATCCCGCAAACTGGCAGGGTCTTTCCTTCGACACCCTTGCTAAGGTACAGGAGAAGACCGGCGAGATGCCGCTCGTTCTTCACGGCGGAACCGGTATCCCTGCCGATATGATCCGCCGCGCGATCTCGCTTGGCGTTGCAAAGATCAACGTCAACACCGAGTGCCAGCTCGCATTTGCCGCCGCAACGAGAACCTACGTTGAGGAGGGTAAGGATCTTGTAGGCAAGGGCTTTGACCCCCGCAAGCTTCTCGCTCCCGGCGTTGAGGCGATCAAGGCAACCGTGCGTGAGAAGATGGAGCTCTTCGGCTCGATCGGCAAGGCTTGATTTTGGCAAGAAAGCCTTTTTGAAATCAAAAGACCGTTGCAAACGAAAAGTCGCGTTTGCAGCGGTCTTCTTTTATTTTTGTTTTGTCAGAAGCCTTGCGATCGCCGTTCTGTGCACCTGCATGGCGCCGACGGGGCAGAACTCCTGACAGCAGAAGCAACGGATACAGCTTGTGCGATCGATCACCGGCTTGCTGTTTTTCATCACGATCGCCCGGGCGGGGCAGATCTCGGCGCATTTTTTGCAGCCGATGCAGCCGCGGCGGACGGTGGGACGCGAGGTCAAAGCGCGCCGGGCAACGAATGAGAAGGCGCGTCCGAGGGGGCCTCGGTTCCCGGAAAAGGAGAGACTGTGTCGGACGGCGACGTGCCGAAAGCCGGGCAGCCTTGGCAGCGGCTCACCAAAGAGCAGCTCAACGTCCTTTGCGCGCTCGGGGGAAAGTCCGCGGCGGGTAGCCGCCGTAAGGGTAGGAACATCGTTTGCCGAAAGACCGATGATCTCGGCGGCAACGAGGTCGAGATTGTAGGGGCTCCTTGAGGCAAGGATCAGACCGATCTCGCGAGGCGAGCCCTGCGTCGGGCCGTTTCCCTCCATGCCGACGATCGCATCGGTGATCGAAAGGACGGGGCGGGCAAACTCGGCAAGATCGATCAGCATATCGGCAAAGGTTCCGTGATCGGGAAAACGGAAATGGTATTCGGGCTTCATTGTGCCGGGGACGATCCCGAAAAGGTTCTTGACCGCGTTTGACATTCCCATCATGCCGTGCGATTTCAGCTTGGACACGTTGATCAAGAGATCAACGCCGTCGATCCACGAGGTGTAGGTAAAGGAGCGGGCAACGCGTGCCCCCTTGAGATACCCTTCCTTCTGCCCGAAATCCTCGTTGAGCCGTCCCCCTGCCTTGATGACGGCATCCATGCCCGAGGCGCGGTAAACGCGCGAGACGAAGGCGGGGGTGTAGAGCCCTCCGGGACTGTCACCGACAATGACCTCGGACGCGCCCCTTCCAAGGAGGATCCGCACGAGTGCAGAAAGAAGCGCAGGGTGGGTCGTTGCCGCCTTTTCGGGTGCCATAGCCGATACGAGGTTCGCCTTGATGCCGACCCTCGCCCCGGGTTTTAGGGCGTCAAGGCCGTTAACGGCGGAAATCACCTCGGCAAGCTTAAGTTCAAGCGCGGTGTCGCGGTAGTCTCGGCAGGAGACCGCCGCCACCGGAAGGCTCAGACGGTCTTCCATTGGTAGGAGCGATATTCCTTGCCCGAAAGATCCCGAAGCGAAAAGCGCCCGTCCTCGTAAATGAGATACGAGGGGACCGTGCTTTCCTTCGGAATGGAGGGAGAGCCCGGATTCAGATAGAGGTTCGCGTCCCCGAAGGGAGTGATGGCGGCAATATGCGTGTGCCCCGAGATCAGGCAATCTCCCTTGGCAAGAGCGGGCGGACAGTCGATCGAAAAATGATGCCCGTGGGTCAGGAACATCGAAAAACCGTCGGTGTGAAGGAATGCGTAATCGGCAAGGATCGGGAAGGGAAGGACCATCTGATCGACCTCCGTATCGCAGTTGCCGCGCACGGCAAGAATGCGGTCGCGGTAGGCGCTGAGCCTCTCGATGACCTTTTTGGGGGCGTATGCCGCGGGGAGATCGTTTCTCGGCCCGTGGTAGAGAAGGTCCCCAAGCAGGATCAGCCGCTCGGCGCCCTCCGCCTCAAAGCGGGACAGGATCGCGTCGGTGGCGGCAAGATCACCGTGCAGATCCGATGCAAAAAAGAACTTTGACATAAGTATTTTCCTCACTGAATGAGTCTTTGGTAGCATTATATCGCAAAGTCTTGAACATTTTGTGAATAAAGCCGCTATCTTCTGACCGATTTCCAGCGGTGCTCGCGTATAGCCCACCCTGCTTTTGGAAATGCTTCCCTTAACAAATTTTGTCGGGGGAAGGGAACATGGGGAAAACGACGCTCTTTCTTGGCGGAGAAATTCTCTCTCTAAACGCGCGGGACGAGCTTGCCGAGGCAATGCTGATCGAGGACGAACGAATCCTTCTCGTCGGGGACAGGGAGGATGCGCTCGCTCTGTCCGATTCCGATACCGAGATCGTCGACCTCGGAAAAAGAGCGCTTATTCCCGGATTTATTAACACCTACCCCACAAATCCGTTCGGGAAAGAAACGGGGATTTCGCCCCTTGAAGCAAGGGCGCGGGAGCTGCTTTCGCTCGGGTGGAGCGCGCTTCGGTTGACCCCCGATTGCCTTCGGGATCTTCGCAAGCTCGTTTCCGTCGGAAGGCTCACCAAGGCGAACGCTCCCTGTCTGTTTTCCCTCTACGAGCGTGCGGAGATGATCTCGGAGAGCTGCCGCTTGCTCTTCCTTTTGCAGGATCTTCTTTCAAGCGAATCCTCTGCAAGGCGTGCGGAGTGGGCGATCGCGGATCGACGGCCGATCGCCTTTGAGGCGAGCGGGGAAGCTGAGCTTCACTCTGTGTGTGAATTTTTGCGTTCGCTCTCGGCACAGTCCGCCGCCTGCCCCGGAAGCCGTCTTTATCTCGGCTCGGCGCCTTCCCGAGAGCATCTGCCGTTTCTCCTGTCGCATCGGATGCTTCCGATCTTCCTTTGCCGCGACCGCGGCTCCGCGGCGTCGCTCGAGGCTTTTCGGGAGCATGGACTCTCGGCGATCATGGCGGAACCCGAGACGATCTCTCCGCTTTTGATGCTCTCTCTGGCGCTTACCCCCCTCGGAGACGATTATCGGAGGGTACCTCCTCTCCTTTCCGCCCTTTCCCTTCACGCGGCAGAGCTTGAGTCGGTGGCAAGCGAGCTTGGAAGCCTTGAGTGGGGAAAGCGTGCCGATTTCCTCATTCTGTCTTCTCCCCTTCTCGGATGTCCACCAAGCCGATTGCCCCTCCTTTCGGTTGCCGAGAGCTGGGTCGGCGGCCGTAGGCTCGCTTTGGCTCCCGTTGCCGCTTGCGTAGCAAGTCAAAAATAATTTTCAAAAAGTATTGACAAGGCTCGGTAAAATAAGTATAATATAGTGTGCGACTTTGAGGCTTGCCAAAAAGTCCCGTGCTTTTTTCTTTTTTTCAAACGGAGGATGCCTGTGAAGCTTGATTTAAGAGCATTGCTTGCCGGCGAATGTCGGACGTTGCCTTTTCGCTTTTATCTCGATCCGCCGGACGTCTCGGATCCCAGAAGTACGCTTTGGGGTGTTCGTTTTCCTTCTCCCATGGAGGTCAGCGGAAGCATCATTAACACCGCGGGTTATATGCGAATGAGCCTGGATCTTTCCCTTGATTACAAGGCCTTCTGCGCAAGATGCCTCGGCGACGTTTCCGGAACCTTTCATTTTGACCTCGAGAAAACGGTTGCTCCCGCGTCGCAGCTTCAGGAGCTTGACGAGGATAAGAAAGAGGAGTTTGCGATCGTCGAGGACGGATTTCTCGATATGGATGAGCAGCTGCTCGAGCTATTGGAAATGGAGTTTCCCTCCCGCTTCCTTTGCCGAGAGGACTGCAAGGGTCTGTGTGAGAGATGCGGCTGTAACCTGAACGAGGGTGCTTGCACCTGCGGAAAGGACGAGATCGACCCGCGGCTGTTGCCCCTGAAGGAGCTCCTTTTAGAGCTGAAAAAAGCAGAAGAAGATCAAAATAACAGTTGATAATAGAGTTTTAGGAGGTATATTCCGATGGCAGTACCGAAGAGAAAGGTTTCCAAGGCTCGCAGAGATAAGAGACGCTCGAGCGTTTGGAAGCTCGATGCTCCCACGATGGCAAAGTGCCCGAAGTGCGGTGAGTTCAATCTTGCTTACCGTGTCTGCAGCAACTGCGGCACCTACAAGGGCGAGGAGATCGTGGCTGTAAAGGCAGCAAAGAAGGCGTAAGCCGTCTTCAAAAAAGAGAGCCGACGTTCCGTCGGCTCTCTTTTTTTGTTTTTTTATCCGCATTACTTTTTGTAGGTCACCTCTCCGATGGTCAGGCTTTTTGCGCTGTTTTTTCGGTACGGCAGGGAAAAGGATGCGTCGCTTCCCTCGGGCGTGAAGGTGATAAAATCGCCCTCGATGCGATAGCTCCCCTTCGTGACGGTTCCGCTTGAGTCGGAGTGTCGGTAGCTGCTCCCCGAAAAGCGGTAGGAGTCGCCGAGCGGACCGAAGAACTCTCCCCTTGGCTTGCAGGAGGCGAAAAGGGTCAGAGCGACGGCAAGAAGCAAAAGCAGGGCAAGTATGCGTGAAAAACGTTTCATCGGATTCTCCTTATGCCCGCGCCTCGCGCGGGGGTCTTGTTTTGAGTCGGATCATTTACGGAAGAAGGGACAGAAGATCGAGCGGTGAGCTCGCGAGCGCAAGGACTCCGCTCGAGATGAGCTCGGCCTCGTCTCCAAAGCCCCAGAGCACA
>JAFYMH010000013.1 GCA_017556685.1 Clostridia bacterium
ATAATCGACGTACTTTTTCGGGTTGATCGCAACGTTGAGAAGATACATGAGCAAAATCGAGGAGAGATTGCTCAGAATCCAGTAGATCGCAATTCCGATCGGGACGAAAATGCCGAGATAATGCGAAAGAAGAACGCTGAAGATCATGATGCCATATTTATTATAGGGACTTTGTTCGTGCTGAAGCACGTTCGACATATTCTGGGTTTGACAGAGAAGCCAAGAGGAGAAGCCGGCAAGCAGGGGGATCAGCGTATATACTCCCCACACACCCATCGGAACGATCGAGAGATTGAGACCGAAAAGCTGCATATCAAAGGTAAGCACCTTATCGGCAAGAGAGGATAGGTAAGAGGGATCAATCCCGGGAATCGCGCTTGCACCGCTAAGGGTCCCCTCTTTGAAGGCGTCAACGATCGAGAGCTGAAAAGAGCTTTCGGAGGTATTAGCCCCAATTGCGTCTGCAAGAAGACGTACGTCGGATGCAGAGACGCCAAATAGATAGGTGAGGGGATGATAGATGATCTCGACAACTCCGAGAAGAAGCACGATCTGAAGCAAAAGAGGGATCAGAGAGAGCATCGGATGATAGTGCTCGCGCTTGTATAGCTTTGCCTGCTCCTCGGCGATGAGATCTCCGTTGCCGAGATTTTTAACCTTCAAAAAGTTGATCTCGGGCTGAAGCTTGACCATTTGGATCGAGTTTTTCTGTATCCAGACCGAGAGAGGGAGAAATACCACCTTCGTTGCAAGGGTGAAAAGCAGGATGGCAAGCGCGTAGTCCGAAACGAGCATCCAGCACCACTTCATTAAAAGTCCCAGGGGAATACAAATATAACCGATTACCGTATCCATGAGTTGTCCCTTTATGAATAGAATTTAGTTGAAAAGCGGGTGATCGTAATGATTGCGTTCTGTGACGGTCCAGTTCGAGAAATCGCGTGCAGGGCCAACGATCTTGTATTCCACCGTGCTGTAGGTCGTCATGCCGACCTTTCGCTTCGTCCAGATGAATTTTCTCTCGGGATAGGTTCCGTTTTCATCAAATTCCCGCTCGATCTCAAAAATGGAAGGAGAAAAGGCGGAGCGGTCAAAGTCAATGCCCTCCGACTCAAAGATGGTTGCCCAGAGGTTTTCCTGCGCAACAGGGGCATCCGAGATCTTAAGAGGCGTCCCCGATTCGCCTGATGGCTTGACGAAAATAGCCGCCAGCATCGGCGAGGTGAAATCCTTCATCCGATCCTCGACCTTCCCGTGATCTCCCATAATAATGATCGTGGAATCGCGGTAAAGCTCGGGGGAGATGGACTTGATTCCGTCAAGGTAAAGAGCGATGAGCTTCATGCTGTTCTTAGCGGACACAAGGGGATTTCTTTTACCTGACGTGCCGAAATTCTCGTCGTAGAGCGAATCGTGACAGCCGTTGAAGTGAATAAAGGTGAAGTTTTTCTCCCCCTTCGTTTCAAAGACACCGCCAAGGGACTTAATGTCCTCGTAGAGCTTTTTCGTATCGTGGGTATATTCACGGTAGCCCCCGAGATCCTCGCTCGTGTAAAGAATATATTCGTTGCAGGTATCCGAGGAAACGCCGCCGACCGTGGACTTAAGAAGGAAGGGGAAGATGCGGTACAGCGACATTTTCGTAATCGCAAGAGCAAAGCGGTCAGGGAAGCGGTTGATCGTTTTAAGAGAATCCCGATCCGCTTCGATCGTATTTTCAACGTAGCTCGGAAGCTCGTTTGCGTTGGAGTAATCGTAATAGCTGTCGCTATAAAGATGGACCGAATACCCAAGCTCATGAAGACGGGAGATCGTTTGATTTTGGTTATAAACGCGGTCAAAATAGGCGCGTCTGTCCCCCGAGTGATCGTATTCGATAGAGGACATCATATAAGCAACCGAAGGGAAGGTATATCCGTAGAGCGAGATGGCATCGCGATAGAAGGTAAAGCCGTCGAGCGGAGCAAAAGCCTCGGGGTATTTTTCCATAGCGGGCTCAACGTAAAGCAGGGTATCGAAGCGATCGACGCAAATGACGATCACGTTGCCCTTTGAACCGACCGTTCCGATCTCTTTATTCGTTAAAAAGCGGGGATTCTCGGAATATTGTCCGTAAACGCGGTCAACGGCAGAATCGTACGCCCCCTCGGTTGTAAGCGAGCAAACCGTAAAATTCATCAGCTGAGTGGCAAAAATAGCAATTGAAAGAACCGTAGCCACAAGGCGAGTGGTGCTTCGTTGCTTTATCAAGCGGTAGCAAACGATACATCCCGCTATGACGATGACCCAAACCAAGGTATTGATGACGTAGCTCGAGATTGGAATGCCTCCCGAGAGCTGATCTCCCGCAAGAGAGGTCATGCTTCCGTTCAAATAATTCCCCTGAACGAAAAACATCACGAGAATACCGATAAGGGCAGGGTAGAGATACCTGTAAACGCAAAGCGGTACGAAGAACATAAGAGCAAAAATGATCGTAGAAAGTGCAAGCGCAAGCAGGGTCTGAAGCAAAATAAAGTCTGAAATCGAGAAGGTGAGCTCTGCAATATTGTTACAGTAGATCTCAAAGGGGGTCACGATGAAGATCATAACCGAGATCGTTATGGCGAGAAGAAGCACCGAGGCAATGCGTGACTTCCGCTCGGGAGAGAAGTACTTGGTTTTCTTTTCGTTCATCATAGCTCCTCGCGTTTATATATTCTTCATATATTATATAATATGCGATAGTTTTTGTCAATGAATTTCCCTAATATTGCGACATATTTCGTCAAATGAGCTCGGCTCGCACGATGATGCGAGCCGAGCTCATTTGACGCCTTCGGGGTTATAGATTTCTTTTTCGGTTTTGACGGAAAATTTCGTAGGAAAGGACGGTTGCGGCAGAGGCGGCGGAAAGAGATGCTCTGAACTCCCGCCCGTAGGAAATACGCACCTTCAGATCGGCAAGATCAAGCACCGCCCGGGAGATCCCTCGGCGTTCGCCACCGACAACAAGGAGAACGGGGTAGGGGATTTCGGTTTCCTCAAGGAGATGCTCGGTTCGGATGTCGGCGCAAACGATCCGGTATCCGAGACCGTGAAAAAGCTCGGCGGCCTCTGCAGGGGAAGCGATATAGACAGGGAAAAGCTCGGAGGCACCGGCTGATGCCCGAGCGACGACGCCTGCCGCTGTCATCCAGTTTCTGTCGCCGAGAATAATCCCATCGACACCTGCGGCGTATAGAGAGCGAAGCGCATACCCGAAGTTATAAGGGTCCTCGATCCCCTCAAGCATCACGTAAAATCCGGAAGGGGAGATCCGATCGATCGAATCCGCAAGGCGGTCGAAGATGCGATCTGAGCACTCTGCAATAATACCGCCGTGGCTCGAACCGAGAGTTCTTTCGTCAATTTCGGAAAGCCTCGATTCTATGATCGAAAAACCGTACTTATCGCGAACTGATGCGAGAAAGGCAAGATCTCTTGCAAGCTTCTTTTTTCGCTCTGCGGCATAAATGACGCGGAGCACTTGACGAGAGTTTACGCCGCGATCGATCCCCCGAAGCGCCGCGCGCAGGGAAGTCATCCCCTCAAGAAGCGAGGAATCCGAAAATTTCTCCGATTCTTTCATCATGAATCAGACCTTTCCTTTCATATAATGTGGTGAAAGCAGAAATAAAGCGGGAGGGAACGCTATGTATCAGCAGATCCAAAAGGAGCGGTGCGAGATATTGGCCGAGTACGTGATCGAAAGAGGTTGTACGGTGCGTGCCGTTGCGCGCGTTTTTTCGGTAAGCAAAAGCACGGTACATAAAGACATTACGACGAGACTCATGACCGTGAACCCGGATCTGTACGATCGCGTCAAGCGAGTACTCGATCTGAACAAGTCGGAGAGGCATCTGAGAGGCGGGGAAGCCACGCGCATCAAATATCTCAAAAAACGAAGCGGGCAAGCGGTGTAGTCTTATCCTCACCGTTGCACCGTCACTATTATATCATGACTTACCGCTTTTTGCAAGTTGGCAGGGAAATTCGTTTTTCAAAATATACCAACTCCAAGGTAAGATTATTTGGATCGTTCAATTGATATAATTATACATAATAGATATTTTATATAATTAAGGGAAGCGAATCGAAACGAAAACGCGAGATAATACGGCGCAGATGGGATATTCATGAATTTTATATCTGAAGGCGTCCCGTGATATTATTTTTCGTAAATATAAGAAAAGGCTTCCATTACGGGCTTTTATATGGTATAATACGTACGAAGGGTCGCGCGTCTGTGCGACCGATTAAAATGAAGGAGCGTTTATATTCATGAAAATGCGCGTACTTACTGCGACAAACAAGGGTAAGCTCATCAGCCTTGCCGCAAAGGTTGCCGAGAAGGCAGAATCCTCCTATAAGGTGGATCAGATTCCTCCCGCATATCCCTGCGAGCGCGAGCGACTGATCGTTATCGTCGTTTCCGCAAAGGCATCGATGCCCGAGACCTTTAACCGATTCTGCGGAAGCCGACTTTCGCGCGAGATGGCAACGAACGTTGCTCTTATCGTCGACGGAAAGCCCGAAAATGCATCGAAGATCATGCAAACGATCAAAAATACCGGCGTTAACCTCATTGAGGACGTGCTTTACGTTAACGGAGGACTTCCCTTCAAGTTTGCCAAGAAATATACCCCCGAGGAGGAGAGCGCGGTTATTGGATGGACCGAGCGAGTCCTTGCTCAACTTAAGTAACTCGACGACACGCAAAGAAAATAGGTGCTACGCCTACGCGCAGCACCTTTTCTTTATTTCTCATCGGTTATGCCGAATGGAAGCAGCCGCTTACTATTTCATCGTTCGGTATTTGATAGAGTACCGACGCGGCCGACGAAGCTCGTCGCGCCCGGTTGCGGCAATGACGACACCAACGACCTCCTTCGCCCCGCCTTCATAGAGCACGCGAGCGGCTTCAACGAGGGTGGCTCCGCTCGTAACGACGTCGTCGATGAGAAAAACAGATTTTCCCTTGATATCAACGCCGTCATTTAGATAAAAACGCCCGAGCATATTGCGTTGCCTATCGTGAAACGATAGCTTCTTTTGAATTTCTCCGCCCCTCCTTCGACCGATTGCGTCAAGGCAAGTGATACCAAGCTCCTTTGAGATCTCACGCGAAAGCTCACGGATATGATCGTAGCCGTCAAGCAGGATCGACCTGTCTCCTCGCGGTGCGTATGCGAGAGCGAAACGCTCGTACCTCGGTATTCCCTCTCGGATCGCCTCCGAAAGCTCGGAGGCAATAAAAGTGCGAACGTCGCTTCTGTGGTGGTGCTTAAGCGCAAAGATCAACTGATTTTGAGGGAGATCGACCTGTCGCGCACGATACGTAAACAGCTTGACGAGACGAGGAATTTTCGCATCTTCAAGGGATTTTCTTGAGCAGATGCATCGCGATCTCGGGCGAAAGCAACGGGCACATTCCCTCTCGCTCGCCTCGGCGTAAAACCGTTCGCATGCCATGCAGAATACCTCTTCATGCCGAAGAAGTAGCTCTCCGCATCCGACACAAGCATCGGGATAGAGAAAACGAGAAGCACCGCCGAATATGCGTTTCAGCTTATCGGCGGTGTTGCCAAGCCATCCCATCAGAGAAACTCGAGAGCCTGGGACAGGTCGGCGATAATATCGTCGGCATCCTCAATGCCGACCGAAAGACGAAGCAGGTCTGCAGGCGTTTTGCACTCGTTGAGCTGCTCGTCGGTGAGCTGACGGTGGGTAGTGCTTGCGGGATGAAGGATGCAGGTCCTTGCATCGGCAACGTGGGTCACGATCGCAGCAAGCCTCAGGGAATCCATAAACAGGGTTGCGGCTTCCCTGCCGCCTTGCACTCCGAAGGATACGACTCCGCAGGTGCCGTTCGGCATATACTTTTGTGCAATTTCGTAGTAGGGACTATCGGGAATCCCGGGATAATTCACCCAGTTGACCTTCGGATGCGCCGAAAGGAACTCTGCAACCTTCTTTGCGTTCTCGCAATGTCTCTGCATACGAAGCGCAAGCGTTTCAAGACCGATATTCAAAAGGAAGGCGTTTTGCGGGGACTGAATCGACCCGAGATCGCGCATCATCTGTGCCGTTGCCTTTTGAATAAACGCAAGCTTGCCGAACTTCTCGGTATAGGTAATGCCGTGATAGGAATCATCAGGCGTGCAAAGCCCGGGATATTTATCGGCGTGTGCCACGAAGTCGAAGTTTCCGCTATCAACGATGACACCGCCGACCGTCATGGCATGACCGTCCATATATTTCGTTGTCGAATGGGTGACGATGTCAACGCCAAACTCAAAGGGACGGCAGTTGATCGGCGTCGGGAAGGTGTTGTCAACGACAAGCGGAACACCGTGCGAGTGCGCAAGACGAACGAATTTGTCGAAATCGAGCACAGTCAGAGCGGGATTGGCAATCGACTCGGCAAAAACAGCTCTCGTCTCGGGACGGAACGCCTTTTCAAGCGTCTTCTCATCGGCATCGGGGTCAACGAACGTAACGTCGATCCCCATCTTTTTCATGGTAACGCCAAGCAGGTTGAAGGTACCGCCGTAAATTGCCGAGGAAGCAACGATATGGCTTCCGGTCGGGCAGATATTAAAGAGGGCGATAAAGTTCGCTGCCTGCCCCGAGGAGGTCAGCATGGCGGCAATTCCGCCCTCAAGATCGCAGATCTTAGCGGCAACGGCATCGCACGTGGGATTTTGCAGACGAGAATAGAAGTATCCCGACTTTTCAAGGTCAAAGAGCATTCCCATCTCGGTGCTTGAATCATACTTAAAGGTAGTGGATTGCCAGATGGGAAGAATGCGCGCTTCCCCGTTTTTGGGCTGATAGCCCGATTGAATACATTTGGTATTGATCTTCATGCTTGTACTCCTATGCAAGGATTGTAGGTTTATGATTTCGGAAAGCTGTCCTTAAGTCCAACGATACGGTTAAAGGTCGAGTCGTACTTCGTATCCTTTACGAAATACCCGATACGCACGAACTGGAAGCGCTCGCCGGGGGCGGCGTCGCGAAGGGTCGGCTCAAGGAACGCGCCCTTGACCGTACTAACCGAATCGGTATTCAGGTAATCTCCGTACCCCTTACCCTCGGGGATGTCGGAGACGTTTTCGATCGTAAAGAGATAGTCAAATAGCTTAACGTCGGCAGAGATCGCATCCTTGGCGCTGAGCCAATGGATCGTTCCCTTGACCTTTCTTCCGTCGGCGGGATTTTGGCATCCCGTCTCAAGATCTGCCGTGCAAAGCAGCTCGGCGATCGAGCCGTCGGGATTCTTTATGATCTCGTTGCAGCGGATGATATAGGCGCCCATGAGACGAACCTCGCCGCCAACCTTTAAGCGATGGAACTTGGGAGGAGGAACCTCTGCAAAATCGTCCGCATCGATCCAAAGCGTACGCGAGAACGGAAGCGCGCGCGTTCCCGCCTCGGGATTCTGAGGGTTGTTCGGAAGGTTAAAATATTCGGTTTTATCCTCGGGATAGTTGGTAACGGTGACACGAATCGGCTTCAGGACCGCAATTCTTCTCGGTGCGGTAGCATTCAGCTCCTCGCGGATGCAGTGCTCAAGCAGCTCGTAATCAACGACGCTATACGACTTGGCAACGCCTGCTCTTGAAACGAAATCAAAGATCGAGGAGGGCGTGTAGCCTCTACGGCGCAGACCGCAGATGGTTGGCATACGCGGATCGTCCCAGCCGTCAACGAGTCCGGTTTCGACAAGCTGACGCAGATAGCGCTTGCTCATAACGGTATGCGTTACGTTGAGACGAGCAAACTCGTACTGATGCGGTGGCATCTCAAAGCCGATATGACGGATGACCCAATCGTAGAGCGGACGGTGGTTCTCAAACTCGATCGAGCAAAGCGAATGCGTGATCCCCTCAAGCTCATCCTGGATCGGATGAGCATAATCGTAAAGCGGATAGATGCACCATTTGTTGCCCTGACGGTGATGCTCGGTATGAACGATGCGATAGATCGCAGGGTCGCGAAGGTTGATATTCGGAGACGTCATGTCGATCTTGGCGCGGAGCGTCTTTGCTCCATCCGGATATTCGCCGTTCTTCATTGCCTCAAACAGAGCAAGGTTTTCCTCGACCGAGCGGTCACGGTAAGGGCTCGGGCGTCCCGGCTCGGTCAGAGTTCCGCGATATTCGCGCATCTCGTCAGCAGAAAGGTCACAAACGTAAGCATCGCCCTGACGGATCAGCTGAAGAGCGAACTCATAGCATTTGTCAAAATAATCAGAGCCGTAATAGATACCGCCGGTCGGCACTGCACCAAGCCAGCTGAGATCCTCGTAAATGGAACGGACGAACTCATCCCCTTCCTTGGCGGGGTTGGTATCGTCATATCGGAGATTGAAAAGGCCGCCGTATTTTTTTGCAGTCTGGCTATTGATCCAAATCGCTTTTGCGCTTCCGATATGCAGATACCCGTTCGGCTCGGGGGGAAAACGGGTATGGATCTTGAGCTCGGGGTTGGCCTTCAGATCCTCGTCGATGATGTCGTGAATAAAATGATTTTTGATCTCTTCCATAAAGCAGGTGCATGCTCCTCATAAAAAAGATTATTGTTTAGTGAAAATAACGATGAAAACAGATCTCGTTGCCGATCGTTGTTTCGGGTCCGTGCCCGGGATAAACAACGGTGTCTCGCGGAAGCTTCATCAGCCTTGCGACCGATGCATGAAGAGCCGACTCGTCGCCGCCAAAGAGATCCGAGCGCCCGATGCCTCCCGAGGCAAAAAGCGTATCCCCGGAAAGAAGATGCCCCGTGCAATAGTAGCAAAGCGAGCCAGAGGTGTGTCCGGGCGTGGATATGACGCGAAGACGTTCGCTTCCGACAGCAATTTCTTCCCCATCCGACAGTCGCACGTCAGGCTCCCCGAAGCGACGATTCCCAAGACCGAGCAGAGATGCACAGCTCGCCTCCGGATCGTCAAGCGCATAGGCATCAGCCCGTCCGATCATAACCGATGCTCCCGTGCTCTCCCTCCAGTTTTTGAGGGAAAGCATATGATCGGCGTGCCCGTGCGTTAAAAGAATACCTTGAAAGTCGGGAGTAAATCCGAGCAAAGCAACGACTCGGTCGTACGAGAATGACGGATCAACGACGACGGCGTGCCTTTGAGAATCATCGAGCACGACGTAGCAGTTTGATCCCATTCCGTTTCTGGGGAAACTTTTGACGATCAAAAATCCACATCCCTTCTCGACCGATCGATTTTCTGCCCTTATTTTCCTATTATAGCACAAATCGCGCCCGTTGTCTACCGATATTGTCAAAAAAGAATAGCAAAAGAAACCCAAAACTCATACTCTGTTAATGAATTTTCCAAAGGAAGGAAAAGGAGAGATCGCGTTGAAGGAAAAAATCATAATCGGCTCTGTGACCTACGCCATAAAGGCGAAGAAGGAGCTTGAAAAAAGAGGGATCCGAGCCCGCGTTGTAAAGGCGGCGCAGAAGGGGGTAAGCGGATGTAGCTATGCAGTTGAGATCGATCAAAGCGATCGATTTCGAGTCTACGCAAGTCTTGACGAGCTTGGGATTTCCTATACGAGGAAAACAGACCTAAAGTGATCTACTTTGACCATGCCGCAACGAGCTTTCCAAAGCCGCTATGCGTTTTGGACGCCGTAAACGATTGTATCAGGAACTGCGGGGGAAACCCCGGACGCGGAGGGCACAGACTTTCGCTTTGCGCCTCCGAGACGGTATATAACGCTCGGCAGGAGCTTGCAGATCTTCTTTTCGTTAAAGCCGAGCAGATCGTTTTTGCTCAGAATGCAACCATGGCTCTCAATCTGGCGATCCGAACGCGTGCAAGAAAAGGAAGCCGCATTTTGATCAGCGATCAGGAGCATAACGCAACCCTGCGCGTGATATACGCCCTAAAGGATTCGGGGTTGATCACGTACGATATTTTCCCTTCTCTTGGTTGCGAAGAGGATTTGATCGAGCGCTTTGTTTATCCCGACACCGATATCCTCGTCTGCAATCTGACGTCAAACGTTACGGGAAACACCCTTCCGCTAAGCGCTCTTCTTTCGGTGGCAAGGCGGCACGGGATCTATCTGATAATCGACGCATCTCAGTGGCTTGGTCATCACCCGATCCCACGTGAGATCGGCGAGGCGGATGCAATCTGCGCCCCGGGACACAAGGGACTTTATGGGATTCAAGGGAGCGGATTCGTCTATCTTAAGAACGCAGAGGCACTTCCCCCGTTCATTTACGGAGGAAGCGGCGTGGAGTCGGATAAACGCGAGATGCCACACAGAGCCCCCGAGCGTTTTGAGGCAGGAACGCTTAATGCCTGCGGTATAGTGGGACTTTGTGAAGGGATTAAATTCATAAAGCGAGAAGGTGCTATTGAAAAAGAGAGGGAACTTGCCGACTTCCTTGTTTCCCAGATGTCGTGTGTTAAAGGAGCAAAACTCATAGGTAATCCTTCAGTTGGGGTTGTAGGGCTTTCACTTTACAATCACGACTGCGTAGACGTTGCAACAAGGCTTGACCGCGAATACAACATAGCCACTCGGGCAGGACTTCATTGTGCTCCGATGGCTCATAGAACGCTTGGAACTATTTCGGGTGGTTTATTACGATTTTCAACAGGTTTTTTCAATACAAAAGAAGATATATCTTCTGCCGCGTTTGCACTTGAAC
>JAFYMH010000181.1 GCA_017556685.1 Clostridia bacterium
GGTGATAAAATCGCCCTCGATGCGATAGCTCCCCTTCGTGACGGTTCCGCTTGAGTCGGAGTGTCGGTAGCTGCTCCCCGAAAAGCGGTAGGAGTCGCCAAGCGGACCGAAGAACTCTCCCCTGGGCTTGCAGGAGGCGCAAAGGGTCAGAGCGACGGCAAGAAGCAAAAGCAGGGCAAGTATGCGTGAAAAACGTTTCATCGGATTCTCCTTATGCCCGCGCTTGACGCGGGGGTCTTGTTTTGAGTCGGATCATTTACGGAAGAAGGGACAAAAGATCGAGCGGTGAGCTCGCGAGCGCAAGGACTCCGCTCGAGATGAGCTCGGCCTCGTCTCCAAAGCCCCAGAGCACACCGAGCGTGTCGAGCCCAAGCATGCTTGCCCCCTCGGTGTCGTATCTCCGATCCCCGATCATCAGGCTGGTGTCGACGTCGCTTCCCTTGAGATTTGAAAGGACGTAGCGGATGACGTCGACCTTCTCCGTGCGCCCCGTCTCCTCGTCGGCGCCGCCAACGAAATCAAAAAGGGAAGCGATCCCGAGCCGATCGAGGATCAGCTTTGCCATCCTCTCGGGCTTTGAGGTTGCAAGCGAGATGCGGTAGCCTCTTTCGCGAAGCGCCGAGATGGCGTCAACGATCCCGTCGTAAAGGGTGAAGTCGTAGACGGCGTTGTGCTGAAGATAGTATTCGCGATAGTACCTGACCGCCATTTCGTTTTCCTTTCCGCGAAGACCGTAAAGCTCGGCAAGGCTCTCGGCGAGCGGGGGACCGACGACGCGCCTGAGCTCCGAGACGTCACTTACCTGCCGTCCCATTTTTTCAAGCGCGTAAAGATACGAGCGGCTGACTCCGCTAAAGGAGTTGATCACCGTTCCGTCAAGATCGAAAAAAAGATCGCGGTATTGCTTCATAATTTCCCCCATCGGGTGTTCTTCATCTCCATTATACCTTCTTGTTTAGCGCCTGTCAAGAGAAAGCTTGCCCTGACCCTGCCTTGCCCACTTCCTTCATTATATAAATATTAGTCGGCTCTTTCGGACTCCGCGGGATCGCGGCGCAAGGGGAGCAGAGCCTCGCTTGACGGTTCTCTACTTTCGGCATTTTGTGGCAGAACCCCCCTCCTTTCCATGCAGATTTTGGATGGGTCAAATGAAAAACGGGTAAAAATACTGTATTTTGTGCCCTAAAAATAAAATTTCTTATTGCAATTGACAGTCTTATGTGTTATAATTCATATAAGTATATATATTTCGTGTGCGCATACGCCGCGCGCATGAGGAAGAATATTTAGCTGGGAGGCAACAATTATGGCAAAGCAAAAGCGACTGAACTACCTGGTGGACGGAATTATCGTACATACCGAGTTCCTCAAGGTCGGAGAGAAGATCCGCATTCTCAAGGCTCCCGTGCGCGACGGTTACCTGTTCAAGGAGTGGAAGGATCATCCGATCTTCATGCCCGCCGATCATCTGAATATTGAGGCTGTATATATCAGAAGCGACTATTCGCTCGCGTATTTCGTGGACGGCGTTGAGGTCGACCGCGCTATGGTGCAGTACGGAACGAGGATCGATCCGCGTCCTGCCCCCGAAAGAGACGGACTCACCTTCAGCGGATGGCAGGGTCTTCCCGAGGTCATGCCGGCGCATGACGTGACGGTAAGCGGAACCTTCTCGGATTTCCCCTTCACCCTGACGCTTCTTGTCGACGACGAGGTCTATGCAAGCTACAGCTTCTCGGCGGGCACCGACCTGTCCGAGCTCCCCGAGCCCGAGCGCGAGGGGTACGAGTTTATGGGATGGGGCAAGCGCTATAAGAAGATGCCCGCCTCCAACCTGACGATGAAGGGAAAATTCCGCCCGAAGGAGCATAAGCTCGTTTTCAACGTTGACGACGAGTATCGCTTTGAGAAGACGGTTAAGTTCGGCACCGAGCTTTCCCCCATCATTGCTCCCGAGCGTGACTTCCATACCTTTACGGGCTGGGGCGAGATCCCCGCAACCATGCCGGATCACGATCTCGTCTTCAACGGCTATTTCAACATCAACTGCAACCCCATCACCTTTACCCTTGACGATGAGGTGATCTTCTCGGATAGCTTTGACTACGGAAGCGAGATCACGCCGCCCGAGATCCCCACGAAGGAGGGGTACGTCTTCAGCGGATGGCGTTCTCTTCCCAAAACGATGCCCGACGCCCCGGTGCATGCCGTTGGGCGCTACTATCTCCGCCGCTACAAGCTGATCTCTATGGCGGAGGGCGAGGAGATCGGTCGCACGCAGGTGCTCTACGGAAGCGCGGTCACGGCGCCCGAGGCACCCGAGAGAGCAGGCTACCGCTTCGACGGCTGGGAGAATCTTCCCGAGACGATGCCCGCCTCTGACGTTGTGATAACCGCTCGCTACACCGAGCTCTGATGGAGGACTAACGGATGGCTAACCTCAAAAACAAGACGCTGTACCGTCTGATCTATCGGGTCGACGGGAAGGTTTGCTTTGCGGAGATGCACGCAAAGGGCGATCGGCTTCGCTCGCTTTTCGTCCCCTCTAAGGAGGCGCATCGCTTCGAGGGCTGGCAGGGTCTTCCCGAGCGGATGCCCGACTCGGATCTTGTGATCGACGGCGCTTTCAAACCGCTTGAGTTCGAGCTGACCTATCTTCTCGACGGAACCGAGATCCAGCGCACGACGCTCCCGTACGGCGAGAGGATCGTTTCGCCGAGTGTCCCCTCGAAAAACGGATACGAGTTCTCGGGCTGGGAGAATCTTCCCGAGACGATGCCTGCCGAGAATCTCGTCGTCCATGGAAAATATATTCGTGACAGCTACTCTCTGACCTATCTCGTCGACGGCACCTACCGCTTCGTCGACCACCTGCCGTACGGCGCGAGGATCGAGCCGCTTCAGAGCCCCGTCAAGGAAAAGCACGTTTTCAGCGGCTGGATGGATCTTCCCGAAACGATGCCTGCCGACGATATCGTCGTTGCGGGTAAGTTTGAGATGAAGACCTTCCGCCTGACGAGGATCGTTGACGGCGAGGTCTTTATGGCAGAGGATCTTCCGATCGGCGCAAAGGTCGACAAGAAGGTCAAGCCCGTCAAGCCCGGCTACTACTTCAGCGGCTGGAGAAAGCTTCCCGACGTCATGCCGGATCACGATATTACCGCGATCACGAGTATGTACCCCGTGCGCTACCGCGTTGACTTCGAGATCGACGGCGAAATCTGGCGTACGACCTACGTGCCCTATACCGCCGAGTTTGTTCCCGAGATCCCCGAGGAGCGCGAGGGTAAGCTCTTCCTTGGCTGGAGCGATGCTCCGAGCATCATGCCGATGCAGGACATCGTTGTGCACGGCTCGTTTGCCGATGCCCCCGCACCGGAGATCATCCCCGAGCCCGAAGCAACCTATACCCTTCGCTTTATGCTTGACGGCGAGATCCTCCTTGAGAGCAGCTACACCATGGGAGATGCGATCTCGGCACCCGAGGCGCCCGAGAGGGAGGGCTTCCGCTTCGTCGGTTGGGGGGATCTTCCCGAGACGATGCCCGCCGAGGATCTGACCCTTTCTGCCTGCTACGAGGCAATCCTTTATCGTCTGACCTTCCGCCAGGACGGAGAGGTCCTGTCCGAGGAGCTTCTTCCCCTCGGCGCCCCGATCACCGCGCCCACGCCCGAGTCAAGGCTCGGCGCGACCTTCCTTGGCTGGGAGAGCCTGCCCGACGTGATGCCTGCCTCCGATCTTACCCTTGACGGCGGTTATCAGCCGATCGAGTATAAGCTTTCCTTCGTCACGGACGGAGAGGAAATCTCAAGCTCGACGCTTCGGTTCGGAGATGCGATTTCGGCACCCGAGGCACCCGAGAGGGAGGGCTTCCGCTTCGACGGCTGGAAGGATCTTCCCGAGACGATGCCCGATAGGGATCTGACGCTCGTCGGCTCCTATATTGCCGAGCTCTATCCTCTTCGTGCAGAGATCGACGGAGAGCTCTTTTACGAGACTCAGCTTGCGGCAGGAGAGAGCTACGTGCTTCCCGAGCCCGATGCTCGAGAGGGGTATGCCTTCAGATGGGAATCCCGCGTGGGTCTGATGCCGATCGGCGGTCTGACCGTCTGCGGCGGTTATACGGCGTGCTCCTATACTTTGACCTTTACGCTTGGCGGAGAGTTGCTCGCATCCTGCGAGTACCGCTTTGGCGAGACTGTCGTTGCCCCCGCCGTCCCTGTCAGGGAGGGGTACGATTTCCTTGGCTTTGCCGATCTTCCCGTGACGATGCCCGCCGGGGATCTGACGGTTGAGGGAGCATACGCCGAGCATCCCTATAAGCTTTCCTTCACCGTTGACGGTGAGACGGTCTCGGAGTTTGAGATGGCGTTCGGTGATGCGATCGCGCTTCCCGAGATGCCTTCGCGCGAGGGGCATTCCTTCGCGTGGGCAGATGCTCCCGAGACGATGCCCGCGTGCGATCTTTCGATCGAGGGCGTATATCGCCCCATGAGCTTCCGCCTGACCTTCCTTTCGCTCGGTGAGACGCTTTCCGAGGCAGTGCTTGCCTACGGAGAGACCCCGGTGACGCCTGTGGCACCGATGGTAGAGGGCATGACCTTCCTTGGCTGGGAGAACCTGCCCGACGTGATGCCTGCTTCCGACGTCGTTTGCACCGCAAGCTACGAGGAGAATCTTTACAGCGTTGAGTTCCGCTTCGGCGACGAGACGGTTGCAAGATCCGAGCTCCCCCTCGGAGCCGCCTTAATCGTCCCCGAAATGCCGATCCGCGAGGGATACGATTTCGTTTGGGAATCTCTTGTCGAGAGCATGCCGAGCGCAGATCTCGTGATCGTCGGCGACTATGCCGCGCGCTCGAGCCGTCTCGTTTGCCTTTGCGAGGGAGAAACCGTCTTTGAGAGTGAGGTTTCGACCGGCGAGCCGCTTTCGCTGCCCACGCCCGAGCCTCGCGTTGGATATACCTTCTCCTGGATCGATCCTCCCGAGACGATGCCCGCCTCGAATCTTACGGTCGAGGGAGTCTATACCCCCGAGCTTTATACCTTGACCCTGACGGTTGACGGTGAGATCTATTCGGCAAGCGAGCTTCGCTTTGGCGATGCGATCCCCGAGCCGATTCTGCCGAGCAAGACGGGATATACCTTCTCGGGCTTTGGCGAGCTTCCCGAGACGATGCCTGCCGAGGATCTTACCTGTCACGGCAGATTCACCTTGAATTCTTACCGCTTCACGGTTGCCGTCGGCGGCAAGGTGCTTGTCGATACCGCTCTGCTCTTCGGTGCGCCGATCGCGCTCCCCGAGGTGCCCGAGCGTGAGGGATATCTCTTCTCCGGCTTTGGAAAAACGCCCGAGACGATGCCGGCGTGCGATCTTACGGTCGCGGCGGATTACACGCCCTGTGCATACCGCCTGACCTTCGTGCTCGACGGTGAGACGATCTCCTCGACCGAGGTTTCGTTCGGCTCGCGGATTCTGACCCCCATTCTCGACCTTCCCGAGGGACGTCGCTTCGACGGCTGGCAGGAGCTTCCCGAGACGATGCCGGCATCGGACCTCACTCTGAGTGCAGAGACCTATATCGAGTGCTATCATCTCACCTATCTGCTCAACGGAGAGCCGATCCTTGAGGCAGACGTTGTCGTCGGAGAGGCGCTTCCGGCTCCCGAGATCGACGAGGACCCCGGCTACAGCTTTACGGGATACGATATCCCCGTTGCCATGCCTGCCGAGGATCTCGTGCTTAGCGCAGAGCGCAAACCGAACAGCTATCTTTTGACAGTCAAGCTTGACGACGAAATCGTCGTCAGCGAGATGGTCCTCTACGGCGCTGAGATCGTGCTTCCCGAGGTTGCGGAGCGCGAGGGACTTTCCTTCAGCGGCTTTGGCGACGTTCCGAAGACGATGCCTGCCGAGGATCTGGTCCTCAGCGGTGCCTTCTTCACCGATCTTTACCACGTTGCCTTCCTGATCGACGGAACGACGGTTTCCGAGAGCGATCTCATCGCAGGAGCGGAGATCACGATCCCTGCCGTCACCGAGCGAGAGGGATATACCTTCTCGGGCTGGGGCGAGGTTCCCGAGGTCATGCCCGCCGAGTCTCTCGTCTTTACCGCAAGCTACGAGATCAACGAATACCATCTCGAATTCCTGCTTGACGGAAAGCTCCTTTGCGAGCAGATCCTTCCCTTTGGAAGCGCGATCAGCGCACCTCAGGTAGAGCTTGACGAGGACGACATCTTCAGCGGATGGCAGGGACTTCCCGAGACGATGCCTGCCATGGATCTTCAGATCTCGGGCAGCATCACGAGAAAGACCTACACCCTACGTTACCGCTTTGGCGAGGCGGTTCTTGCAGAGTTGCAGCTTGCGGCAGGCGAGATCGTCGAGCCGATCGCACTTCCCGAATCCGACGAGATGCATCTCCGTTGGAGCAACCTGCCGACCGAGATGCCGCACTATGACGTAACGGTATCCGCAGTTTCGGTCATGGCGAAGGAATATACCGTTTCCTTCTTCGTTGACGGTGAGCTCTACGCCGAGACGATTGTCTGTGCGGGTGCGGCGATCACACTTCCCGAGACCCCCGAGCAAAAGGGCATGGAGTTCGTTGCATGGCAGGGACTTCCCGAGACGATGCCGGCCTCTGATCTGACGCTTTCCGCCGTTTTCCGCGTTGCGACCTATCCCGCAACCTTTAAGCTCGACGGTGCCTTCTTCGCCGAGGATCTGTATGCCGAGGGAAGCGTCGTTCCGAGTCCTTACGTTCCCGAAAAGGAAGGATATACCTTCTCGGGCTGGAGAAACTTCGTTGAGATCATGCCCGATTACGGCTTTACCGCCGTCGGAAGCTACGAGGCAAATCTTCATACGGTTGAGTACCTTGTCAACGGCGACGTGCTTCGCACCGATACCGTTGCATACGGCGAGCCGGTCAATGCGCCCGAGCCTCCCGTGCTCCCCGACGGAGAGTTCCTGTATTGGGATGCGCTTCCCGAGACGATGCCCGACGCGGATCTCGTGATCGAGGCGGTCTACAGCTTCCCGTCCTATCATCTGACCTACCGTCTTGACGGCACCGTTTACTACGAAACCGATATGGTCGTCGGACGGCTTTTGCCGAAGCCGAATCCCCCCGAGAGATACGGCATGGAGTTCAGCGGATGGAAGAACTTCCCGCGCGTCATGCCCGGCTTCGATCTGACGGTATACGGCACCTATCTGCCGAAGTATCGCACCGTTACCTATCAGGCTCTCGGTGAGACGATTGCAGAGCGGCGCTATCGCGTCGGCGATCCCGTCGTTTCGATCGACGGCAGAAATCCTCTGATCGGCGAGTTCGAGGGCTGGTTTGACCTTCCCTCTGTGATGCCCGACGAGGACGTTATTGCAACGGCAAGATATAAGGCAAAGACCTATTGCATCACCTACCTGCTTGAGGATAAGCCGGTTGCCACGCAGAACGTGGCGGTTGGGGATGCGATCCAGGCTCCGATCCCGCCCGTCAAGCCCGATCACGTTTTCCGCGAGTGGGAGAATCTTCCGAAAACCATGCCTGCTTGCGATCTGATCATCCGCGGTGTATATGAATCGACCGTTCATACGATCATCTACCGTGTCGACGGAGAGGAGTACCGCCGTTCCGTGTATCCGATCGGCGCGACGATCAAGCCGATCGTCGGACCCGAAAAGGTGCATGACCGCTTCGTCTGCTGGACGAACTTCACCGACGTGATGCCTGCGTACGACTTTGCGGTTGATGCTATCTACGAGCCGAATATCCGATCCTACAGATTCGTTGTCAACGGCGAGACCCTTCTCTCGGGCTCTATGCGTGCGGGCGATCCCCTTCTTGCGCCGACCCCCGAGGAGCTTCCCGAGCTTGATTTCGTCGGCTACGATGGGTATAGTGGTCTGATGCCCTCTGAGGACGTCGTGTACGTCGGCCGCTACGAGCCGAAGCTCTACCGTCTGTGCTACGTGCTCGACGGAGAGATCTGGCGTACGCTTGAGCTGACGAAGGATGCCCCCGTTCCTGAGGCAGAGATTCCCCAGATGCCGCTTGGATACGGCTTCTCCGGATGGTCTGCGATCCCCGAGGTCATGCCGAACCATGACGTTGACGTGCTTGCAACGAGCGAGCCGCTCCCCTATAAGCTGACCGTGATCGCGGAAAACCGTACCGTCAGCGAAAAGGAGATCCCCTTCGGATCGATCCTTTCGTCCTATAAGGCGCCTCGGCGCCACGGATACACCTTCCGCGGCTGGGAGGGAATCCCCGATTTCATGCCTGCCGCCGATATCACCGTCAGCGGTCGGTACGAGAAGTCTGAGCCGATCTACACCCTGACGTCGATCCCCGCGGAATCCTATGCTGATTCGCGAGACCTCTGCATCGTCTCGGATCCCGATGAGAAGCGTCGCGGTGTGATGAAGCAGGGACGCTTTAGCAACGTGATCTACGTTTCGGGCGACCGCGTGGAGGCGGTATCGGGCGGAAGAAGCTATGCGCTCGAGATCTCCGACTTCGTTTGCGACGGCGAGATCGTCGATGAAAAGGGTCTGTTCAGAGCGTTCTGCTCGCTGGCATCAAATCTGAAGCCCGTGAAGAGTGGCACTCCTTACCATCTCGTCATTGATCACGTCGGATCTATCGATACGCTCCTTGAGCTTGCATCGACCGATGAGGGTGAGATCAAGGCGCTTGTACGCGACACGATGCTTGCAGATGCAAGCGAGATCGCTGTTCCCGCCTTCTCCTATACGGTCCTTTCGGTCAACGAGCAGAAGGGTACGGTTCAGCTCGCCGCGTCTGCAGTGGATGAAGCGTACTTCGGAACCGTCAAGGAGCTGCTCACTCGCGCAGGCCTTTCGGTAACGAGCCCCGTTACTCCGCAGACGTCGATGATCGAGTATATGCAGTCGAGAACCATCCAAAACAAGTGCAACTCGCTCGTTGCGATCCTGACCGGCGGATACCTCCTGCTTGGCATCTATCTTGGCGGCAAGCTTCTTGCAACCGTCAAGAACAGCGTTCCCTTTGATCTTACCGAGACCGACCTTTCGACAGAGCTTGACGCGATGCTCTCCCGTCTTGCAGAGCATCTTGAGCTTGAGGACGTTGACTCAAAGATACATCATATCTACGATGGAGGATTTGCCGTCGACGGGATCAAGCGCCTCGTTAAGCAGATGAGAAAGACGGTCAGGCGCATCAACCGTTCGCCCCGCCGCGCTCTTGCTGCCAGCTTTACGCTGCGCAAGCCCGGTGCGTACGAGATCGCGAATCCCTTCGTCAAGCGCCGTAAGAAGGTCAAGCGGATCGGCCTTGACAGAAAGTAAGAACGTCTTCTAAAAAAGAGGCTGTCTCAAATTAGAATTTGAGACAGCCTCTTGTTATGGGGCGCATCAGATTTAGGCGAGAAGCGTCGTTTGCGACCCGAAGGTGTATACACATACTCCGAGAGGGAGCAAACGGCGGTAGAAAAAATCCGAGATAAAATGAAGAAATCCGAAGGATTTCAAC
>JAFYMH010000182.1 GCA_017556685.1 Clostridia bacterium
CATTATGAATTACAGAAGCACAAGAACAAGAAACGGCGAAGCCGTCAGCGCGGCCTACGCCATCAAAAACGGTATCGCTCCCGACGGCGGCCTTTATATGCCCGAGAGCATCCCCACACTGACCGAGGCCGATATTACGGCGCTTGCGGCGATGAGCTATCCCGAGCGCGCGGCGCGTATCCTCTCGCTCTATCTTTCGGATTACACCGAGGAGGAGCTTCTCGAGGATTGCCGCATTGCCTACGGCGAGGATCGCTTCCCCGGCGGCGCTACGCCGATCCATGATATTGACGGCAAAATCTTCTCTTTGGAGCTTTGGCACGGTCCGACCTGCGCCTTCAAGGATATGGCGCTTCAGATCATGCCGAGACTGCTCTCCCGTGCCCTCAAAAAGACCGGAGAAAAGCGCACCGCAATGATCCTCGTCGCTACCTCCGGAGATACCGGAAAGGCGGCGCTTGAGGGCTACCGCGACGTTGAGCAAACAAAGATCAAGGTCTTTTATCCCGTTGACGGAGTCAGCCGCGTTCAAAAGCTGCAGATGATGACTCAGCTTGGAGAAAACGTTGGCGTTTGCGCGATCAAGGGAAACTTTGACGACGCACAGACCGGTGTAAAGAAAATCTTCTCGTGCGATGGCATTGCAAAGTCCCTTGACGAGAAGGGCGTCTTCCTCTCGAGCGCAAACTCGATCAACTGGGGCCGCCTCGTTCCGCAGATCGTTTACTATGTATCCGCCTACTGCGATATGGTCGCATCCCGTCGCATCGCGATGGGTGAGATCATCAACGTTTGTGTGCCTACCGGAAACTTCGGAAACATTCTTGCCGCCTATTTTGCAAAGCGCATGGGGCTTCCGATCGGTAAGCTTATCTGCGCTTCGAACGTTAACCACGTTCTGACCGATTTCCTTCGCACCGGAACCTACGACAGAAACCGCCCCTTCCATACAACCATCTCGCCCTCCATGGATATTCTCATCTCGAGCAACCTCGAGCGCCTTCTTTTCCTTGCCTTCGGCGCCGAGCGATGCGCTTCTCTGATGCGCGAGCTCTCAGAAAACGGATGCTACTCTCTGACGTCCGAGGAGCTTTCTGTCATTCAAGCAGATTTTAGCGGCTACTACTGTGACGAGGAGAAAACAAGGAACGCGATTCAGACGGCATGGCATCGCCATCACTACCTTTGCGACACGCATACCGCCGTCGGTTACGGCGCGGCGCTTGAGTATCTGAGCGAAGAGGGATCGGGCCATCGCGTGCTTCTGGCATCGACCGCAAGCCCCTACAAATTCGCCTGCGACGTCTATCAGGCACTGCTTGACAGACCCGCTACCGACGATCTTGCCGCTCTCGACGAGCTGGCACGGGAGACCTCGACCGAGATCCCCGCACCGCTCTCGGGCATCGGCTCGCGCGCGCTTCGCTTCAGTGACGTCATTTCTCCCGAGGAAATGGCAAGCGTCACCCTCGCCTTTGCAGACTGAAAGCGCTTTACACCGTTTCCCTGGGAATAAAGGTTACGCAGGCGGTCTCACTGCTCGTGCTTGCGCTGCTGGGACCGACCGAGATCTGCTCTGCCGTGCAGCAGCTGTTCTCGTCATTGTAGCGGCAGCTCTTTACGTTGCAGCAGATCCCCTTAATGTGCTTGCAGCAGCTCTTCGATTCTTTCATCATTAAACCTCCGATACGATTTTGGTGGCTCTCGCCCCAGGAAAAGTATCCTCAAATTCGCGGTGATTTATACCGCAGAAGGGAGACGAAATCTGTGGCACTCTATGCAATCTCGGACCTTCATCTTTCAACCGATGACTCCACCAATAAATCCATGGAGGTTTTCGGAAAAAAGTGGCTTGGCTATACCGAGCGCCTGAAACAAAACTGGAATGCCGTCGTTTCCCCGGAGGATACCGTTGTCATACCGGGCGACGTTTCCTGGGCAACGACCCTTTCGGAGGCTGAGCGCGATTTCGCTTTTCTCGATTCCCTTCCCGGAAAAAAGATCCTTGGTAAGGGCAACCATGATTATTGGTGGGCAACCGCCTCAAAGCACGAGGCGTTTCTTCAGAAAAACGGCTTTCATTCGATCTCCTTTCTCCACAATAACGCGATCCGTGTCGGTGATCTTACTGTTGCGGGTACGCGAGGGTGGTTTCAGGAGGATGACCGAGAGCATGGAGATGCGGAAAAGCTCGTGCGACGCGAGGCGATCCGTCTTTCGCTCTCGCTGGATTTTGCGAAAACGATCGCAGAAGGTACAGAGATTCTCGTTTTTCTGCACTTCCCGCCGGTTTGGCGCGAGCAGGTCTGCAGACCGATCGTTGACCTGCTTTTAAAGTACGGCATCCGCAAATGTTATTTCGGACATATTCACGGAATGTATTCTCTCCCCTCGCAATTTGAATTCGAAGGGATTACGTTTTCGATGATCTCGGCGGACTATCTCGATTTTCTGCCTAAAAGGCTTTGATTTTTGAAAAAAGCACTTGACAAGCAGATTCTTTCATTGTAAAATAATATAGTTAAAAAAATAGTAGTTATAATCAGCTACGTAAAAACCGGAGGATCAGCAAAATGGCTCTGACAAAAAAGGAAGTATACGGTAAGAATCAGTACGAGATCGAGTTCTCGGTCGACAAGGAAACCTTTGATGGTGCCGTCGCTGCCGTCTTTAACAAGAAGAAGGCAAGCATCTCGGTGCCCGGCTTCCGTAAGGGAAAGGCTCCGAGACACATCGTCGAGAAGCTTTACGGTAAGGGAGTCTTCTACGAGGACGCGCTCAATGAGGTTATGCCCGTTGCCTACGAGGCAGCCGTTAAGGAGGCAGAGCTTGAGACCGTCGGTCAGCCCGAGGTTGACGTTGTTTCGATCGATGAAAACGGCGTTGTTCTCAAGGCAAAGGTGTTTGTGAAGCCCGAGGTCGAGATCTCCGACTATCTTGGTATCAAGGTTGAGAAGGCAAAGATCGAGGTAACCGATGATGAGGTCGACGCCGAGATCCAGCGCGTTCGCGAGCGCAATGGCAGAACCGTTGAGGTGACCGACCGTGCCGCAGAGAACGGCGACACCGTTAACATCGACTACAAGGGAACCGTTGACGGCGTTGCTTTTGACGGCGGAACCGCCGAGAAGCAGGACCTCAAGCTTGGCTCGGGTCAGTTCATCCCCGGCTTTGAGGATCAGATCGTCGGCAAAAAGATCGGCGATGAGTTCGACGTGAACGTCACCTTCCCCACCGAGTACCATGCCGAGGAGCTTGCAGGAAAGGCAGCTGTCTTCCACTGCGTGCTTCATTCGATCAAGGCAACCGAGCTTCCCGAGCTTGACGATGAGTTCGTCAAGGACGTTTCCTCGGATTTTGACACCCTTGATGAATATAAAGCCGACGTTAAGGCAAATATTCAGAAGAGAAAAGAGGCAGCCGCTGACAGAGAGCTTGAGGAGAAGCTTTGCGAGGAGCTGATTGGAAAGCTCGTCGCAGATATTCCCGAGCCCATGTTTGCTCAGGAGACCGAGAACTTCGTTCGCGATTACGATAACCGCCTCCGTTCCCAGGGACTTGATCTCTCGACCTACTTCAAGTATACCGGACTCACCCTCGAGCAGCTGCGCGAGCAGATGCGTCCGATGGCTGAGAAGCAGGTGAAGGTCCGTCTGGCTCTTGAGAAGATTGCTTCTCTTGAGAACGTAACCGTTTCTGAGGAAACCATCGAGGGCGAGTATCAGAGAATTGCCGATGCCTACAACGTTCCGCTTGAGCAGGTCAAGGCAATGATCGACTCGAATGACATTGCCGCCGACATGAAGGTCAAGGTCGCGATGGATCTTGTTAAGGGCGCCGTTAAGACGAAGGCAAAGTCTGCCGCAAAGAAGAAGACTGCAGAGCCTGCAGCCGAAGGAGAGGCGCAGAAGAAGCCCGCAAAGAAGACCACTGCAAAGTCCACCGCAACGAAGTCGAGCACGGCTAAGTCCTCTACCGCAAAGTCCACCGCCTCCAAGTCCACCACCGCAAAGAAGCCTGCTGCAAAGAAGGCAGCTGAACCGAAAAAGGACGAGGAGTAATCGATCATCTACCTTTAAGGAGGTTCCGAAATGGCACTTGTCCCAATGGTCATTGAGCAAACGTCCCGCGGAGAGCGTTCGTTTGATATCTACTCCCGACTTCTCAACGACCGCATCATTTTCCTTGCAGACGAGGTCAATGACGTAACTGCATCTCTCGTCGTTGCACAGATGCTCTATCTCGAGGCGCAGGATCCTGATAAAGACATCCACTTCTATATCAACAGCCCCGGCGGGTCGATCTCGGCAGGCATGGCGATCTACGACACGATGAACTTTATCAAATGCGACGTTTCGACGATCTGCATCGGTATGGCTGCAAGCATGGGAGCCTTCCTTCTTTCTTCAGGAACCAAGGGCAAGCGTCTGGCGCTTCCGAACGCCGAGGTCATGATCCATCAGCCTCTCGGCGGTATGCAGGGGCAGGCGTCCGATATCAAGATCCACGCAGATCATATCATTCGCATCCGCGAGAAGCTCAACAGCATTCTTGCTGAGCAGACCGGTCACTCCTATGAAGAGATCGCGCGCGACACCGAGCGCGATAACTTCATGACGGCAAAAGAGGCCTGCGAATACGGCCTGATCGATCGCGTGATCGAGCACAGACCCTAATTTTCGACTTTCCCTGACGGGGCTGCTTCCGTTTTGGTCATCCGAAGCCGACAGCCCCGCCCTATTTTTACAAATCGGAGGTCACGATGGAAAACCAATCGCATTCCAGACGCCGCTGTGCATTCTGCGGCCGAACCGAGGAGCAGGCGCTCTTTCTCATCCCCTCGCGCACCGGCATCTATATCTGCGATAGCTGCGTTGAGGAATGTCAGGAGCTGATCGACGAGCAATCGCTCTCCCGCTTTTCGGATGAATTTTCGCTCTCCTCCATGCCAAAGCCTGTTGAGATCAAGAAGCTTCTCGATGAATACGTCATCGGACAAGACGAAGCAAAGCGCGTTTTGTCGGTTGCCGTTTACAATCATTACAAGCGCATTATTAGTCACGATGCAATGCAGGCAAAGAAAAAGCAGGATAAAAAATCCGCCGGCTCAGACGATGCAAGCTCTGACGAGGACGTCGAGCTTCAGAAATCGAACGTTCTGCTCATAGGCCCTACCGGTGTCGGTAAGACCTATCTTGCGCAAACGCTTGCAAAATGCTTCCGTGTTCCCTTTGCGATCGCGGACGCAACCACTCTGACCGAGGCGGGATACGTTGGAGAGGACGTTGAGAACATTCTCCTGCGCCTGATTCAGGCGGCCGATTATGACGTCGATCTTGCCGAGCGCGGTATCATTTATATCGACGAGATCGATAAGATCTCGCGCAAGGGCGAAAACCGCTCGATCACCCGCGACGTTTCGGGCGAAGGCGTTCAGCAGGCACTTCTCAAGATCCTTGAGGGAACGGTTGCCAACGTTCCTCCCCAGGGCGGACGTAAGCATCCGAACCAGGAGTTCATTCAGATCAACACTGAGAACATTCTCTTCATCTGCGGCGGTGCCTTTGACGGCCTTGAGGATATCATTGAGCGCCGAACGGGAGGAAAATCGATCGGCTTCTCGGGCGACGTAAAAACCAAAACCGAGAAGGTCGCGCGGGGTGTATTCAAGGACGTCACGTCGCACGATATCGTCAAATACGGCATCATTCCCGAGCTTGTCGGCCGTCTGCCCATCCTCGTTACGCTTGATAACCTCGACGAGGAGGCACTCGTGCGCATCATGCGCGAGCCGAAAAACGCCATGATCAAGCAGTATAAAAAGCTTTTCCGTCTTGACAACGTTGAGCTTGAGATCGAGGAGGACGCATTCCGCGAAATCGCAAGGCTTACGATCGAAAGAGAAACAGGCTCCCGAGGTCTGCGCTCGATCATCGAGAAGATCATGCTGAAGCCCATGTTCGAGATCCCCTCGGATCCGACGGTTGAAAAGCTCATTATCACGGCGGATTCGGTTCTTGGAAAGTCCGACCCCATCATCGTCCGCAAATCATAAAAAAGCACCGCCTTTCGTGCAGACCATCGCACGAAAGGCGGCGTTTTTTGTTTTCATATGGCTCACTCAAGGCTTTTTTTGAAGGCGAGAGGAGACATTCCGACAAGTGATTTGAAAAGTCTGTAGAAGTAGGACGTTCCCGAAAAGCCGGACGCCCTTGCAACCGACTCGATCGGATCCGAGCTCCTTGCAAGGAGGATCATCGCGCGGCCAATCCGCACGCGGTTGATATATTCAAGCGGCGTTACCCCGAGACTCTCCCTGAAGATCCTGGTAAAATGATCGGGAGAGACGAGAAGCATTGATGAAAGCTCGGCAACCGTCAAAGAGCCCTTCTGATCCGCCTCAATACTGTCAGGGGCGATCTTCATACGCATAACGTTATGGTAAACGGCATGCTCGTCATCCTTTTTCTCGGTACTGTAATGGCGCAATAGTGCCGTCATCATCTGATAAACCGATGCACGGATCGGCAGCTGATAGCAGGGCTCCTTTGAAAGATACTCCTCCTCCGCCGTTTGCAGATATGCCGAAAGCTTCTCGTAAAGGGGATGATCCGCCTGAAAGCAAAGAGGCGTCACGCGCGCCTGAAGCGAAAGCATATAGAGAAGATCCTGCTCAAGCGCATCCATATTGTCGGTCAAAATGGAGCGATGAAAGGACATGATCCGAACCGAAGCAAATCCCGAGAGGGCGGAGGTCAAAAGCAGGGTGGACTCGGGAACGAAAAAGATCTCCCCCTCCCCTGCCTCAAGCTCGTGCAGACCCATGCGAAGCTTTACACGGCCGTGAAGAACACCGACAAAGGACATATACCCCTCGTTACAGATCGGCTCATGGAGAGTCGCATAACCGCCGCAAACGGCCATATGAAACGGGAAGCGATGCTTACCGAAGGATTTTGAGCTCATGGAGCACCTCGCCTTGAAAATATCGTATTTGTGTTTATTATAGCATATATTTTTCTGTTTGTAAAGGAAATTGATCGGATTCGGTCAAAAAATGCTGAAAGTTCTGCTTGTGTAAATGCCAATCATCTTTCGGAAAAATCCTCGGCAAAAATCAAAGCAACCGCCCGAGCTTCAAGGCGGTTGCTTTGATCTTTACTTCGCTCCCAGCGTAAAGAAATAATAATGAATGAGGTCGATCTCGTCAAAGAGCTCCCAACGCACAATGCAAAGAACGGCGGCATCTGTTGACTCTTCCGACAGCTCGGAAAAATCGGTCACCTCACGAACGAACTCATACCCGCCATCTGTTCCCTTCTCGTACAGATTGAAGACCGCACGGCAGGCATCCTCTGAGAAAACGATCTCGGAGAGCTTTTCCCATCGAATGAGCCCAATTTCTGTAAACGACTGATTCCCTGTCGGATATGAAAGGAACGGGATCTCCTCGCCGCGCTCGCAGAGCTCGATCTTCGCAGGGGAAAGCACGGTATCGAGAAGCTCAAGCTCGGGATCGCAAAACAAAAACAGGCGGTTTTCGCTATTTCGGATATAAACCGAGCAATCCGATCTATCAAAATAGAGCCTCAAGCGTTCCGTCTTCCCCTCAAGAAGAAGATCGACCCGAAAGCTATCGCACCCCTTGGGCAGGCTTGACAAAAAGACCCTTTCGCTCTCGGAAACGATCTCAAAAAAAGCTTCAAAGAGAAGGTCTCCCGGGAGAAGTGCGGTCTTTTCACCCGTCGCATCGGTGATCTCGACGCCCAAAACCTCGTTTGGCTTTGGGAATCTGCCAACCGTTGCCGCGCGAACGATGAGAATAACCGTTGGGGTAAAAAGAAGGAGAGCAACGAGAAGAAGAGTTGCAAATCTTTTCTTTTTCATATATGAAACAGCCTTTCCTAGGATAAAGCAATCATCGAGCGGATCACGTGCCCTGCAAGCAAAAGTCCCGCAACTGCAGGAACGTAGGAAATAGAAGCCGGAGCATGCCTTCCATGCCCTGCGTCGGTTACAACGCTATGCGGAATCTCGGTGCTCCATAATGCCTCAACACCCGAAATTCCTTTTTTCCGAAGCTCGGCTCGCATCACGCGTGCGAGGGGGCAAATGCTTGATTTCGACACGTCACCTATCATAAATTTTGTCGCATCAAGCTTGTTCCCGGTTCCCATACAGGAGAGGACACGAACACCCCTTTTCTTCGCCTCGGAGATGATCGCAAGCTTCGATGAGACCGTATCAACGGCATCGATCACGTAGCCCGGCCGAGCTTGCTCGAAAATCGAGGCAATATTCGACTCATCGGCAAAGCAGTCAAAAACGAGCACCTCAACGTCGGGATCGATGCTTTTGGCACGATCGAGCGCGAGCTCCGTCTTTTTCTTGCCGACCGAGTCGAGCGTGGCGAGAATCTGGCGGTTCGTGTTGCTCTCGGAGATCACGTCAAAATCAACGATCCCGATTTGTCCGACACCTGCTCGCACCAACGCTTCAAGGGCATATCCGCCAACGCCGCCGAGACCAAAAAGCAAAACCGAGGACATACGAAGGCAGGTGAGAGCGTCGGCACCAATCAGCGCCTCGGTTCGTTTGCTCTGCTCAGACGTCATACTCAAACACCCGACGGCAGCTCGGCAAAGTCGGGCAAGCTCCTTTCAAAAATCGTTTCATCAAAGGAAAATTCCGCGAAGCCCGAGATCCTGTCGGGCAAGGAGAAAAAGGTCATCCTTTCAAGGGTTCGCGGATGCAAAAAGGAGAGGCGCGCAGAAAAAAGAGAGATTTCGCCATAGCGGTCGCGCGCTCCGTATCTTCGGTCACCTGCAAGCGGATGCCCATGCCCCGAAAGCTGGGCGCGGATCTGATGGGTGCGCCCGGTTCCGAGCCGAATCAAGGCAAGAGAAAGGGGCTTTTTCCCGTTCTCCCTGAGCTCATTTTGAACAGCGTAGGACAGCACCGCTCGCTTTCCGCGCGGATCATCCCGAGAGACGAGCAGAGTCTTTCGTGCTCTCTCGTCGCGATAAAGCATATCCGCCATCACATCGCACGCGACACCTGCATACCCGTGAAAAACGGCAAGGTATTCCTTGACAAACGAGCGATGGTCCGAAAGAGCCGCAGAAAGGGCCGCCGCCGCGTTCTCTGATCTTGCAACGACCATGAGCCCTCCGACGCCGCGGTCAAGACGATGAACGGGAAAAACCCGAGCCGACTCCCCTCGCCTGCGATATCTCTGTGCAAGCAGCGAAAGAAGATCGGGGTCGCGGCTCGCGTCCGCTTGCGAAGGAAGTCCCGCAGACTTTCGAACGACCGCAAGATCTGCGTCCTCATATAAAACCGAAAAGTCTTTGCACACGATAAAAACCCCGGAGTAAATCTTAGTTTTTGTCCACTTTCGAAAGAAGCCCCTTTACCGCTTCGACAATCGACGCGCGGTCGATCCCGCAGTATGCGAGAAGGTCGCATGCGGATTCGGGAGAAGCAAAATGATCCCGAATAGCAAGGATCCGGTGCCCGCTCCCGAGGCACCCTCTTTCCCCGAGGCGCTCGGCGAGAAGCATCGCCGCACCGCCGTCATAAACGCCCTCCTCAAGGAACACGATAGGTCTTCCCTCGCCGATCAAATTCGCGATTTTGTCGGACACGAGGTCGTATGGCTTAAGCTCCTCAAGCAGCAGGATCCCAAGACGAACCCCTTCCTTTCGAAGAAGCTCGGCGGCGGCAAGCGCCTCGCTTACGATACATCCGTAGGTAATGACAAGTGCGTCCGCGTCTTCGGTTTTATAGGCTCGAATACCGAAGTTCTCATAATCGCCGTCAGGATAGAAGGCAGCGTTGATCTCGCATGACTCTGCGCGGTTTGGATAGCGGATGGCGACGGTCGTGCTTGCATCCCTCGTTTTCTCCATAATTGCGCGCAGGCTACCGAAGGAAACAGGCGCATAAAGCGTTATGCCGGGGATATGCGAGAGAAACGCAACGTCAAAGATCCCATGGTGCGTCGGGCCGTCGGAGACGGCAAGTCCCGCGCGATCGACCATAATATGAACGGGAAGCCCTTGCAGGGCAATATCGTGCACGATACTGTCATATGCACGCTGAAGGAAGGTCGAATATACAGCAACGTACGGACGCATTCCTGCCGCCGCAAGGCCTGCGGAAAAGGTCAGTGCGTGCTCCTCGGCGATCCCGACGTCAAAATATCGGTCGGTATAGCGTCCTGCAAAGTCCTCAAGGCCCGTTCCGACCCCCATCGCGGCAGTTACTGCAGTCACCCTTTCGTCGCGCCCCGCAAGCTCGGAAAGCGCGTCTCCAAAGGCACGGCTGAAGGTACTTTCATCGCTTGGTCTTGCGGCAACGCCGTGATACCCGCAGGGGTCCTTTTCTGCAGGCTCGTACCCCTTCCCCTTTTTCGTATGAAGATGGATCACGACGGGCTCGCCCTTCATTTTTGCATAGCGAAGCGCCCGCTCGGTCATTCCGTAATCGTTTCCGTCGATCGGACCGATATAAAAGAGCCCAAGCTCCTCAAAGAAGTTCGAATGGTAGATCAGATTTTTAAAGAGCTTTTTCGTCCACCTTCCAAGGCGGAACAGCGGCTTTCCGACGAGCGGAACGCGGCGGAGCACCGAGGTGGTATTTTTCTTAACGCGGTTATAGCTTTTTGAGGATCTGATCCTTGCAATATACCTTGCAAAGGTTCCGATGTTCCTTGAGATCGACATCTCGTTTTCGTTGAGGATAATGATCAGGCGCATATCGGGCGCGACGTTGTTAAGCGCCTCATGCACCATACCACCCGTAAAAGCGCCGTCTCCGATCACCGCAACCGTGTAAGCACCGTTGCCCGAAAGTGCATCGGCACGGGCAAAGCCGAGCGCCGCAGAGACCGAGGTCGAGCTGTGCCCTGCGCCAAACGCATCGTGCTCGCTCTCGCTTCGCTTGGTAAACCCCGAAAGTCCGCCCGGCACGCGAAGATCCCGAAACTGCCGTCTGCGTCCGGTCAGAAGCTTATGAACGTAGCTCTGATGCCCAACGTCCCAGATGATATGATCGCGCGGACTGTCGAAAACGCGATGCAATGCGACCGAAAGCTCGACGACCCCGAGATTTGACGCAAGATGCCCGCCGTGCTCGACGGTATTGCGGATCAAAAAATCTCTGATCTCAAGGTTGAGCTCGGGGATCTTCTTAGAGGGGAGACTCCTGAGATCCTCGGGGGAATCGACCCGGTCCAGATGTTGATACTCCATACTTCCTACTTCTCGGACGTGCCGTCCGATCATTTTTGAAATCCCCTTCAAGGGAAGCGTCACTGTCTAACGCTATTAGTATACCACGCCCGATGGAGATTTGCAAGGCTTTTGCTAAGCAACCCCCGCCAAAGCGGTGCGCTCGGCTATGCTTTCACCTTCAGAGCATACCTTAAAAGCTGCTCGGTGTCGTTTAAAAGCTCACCCGAAATCACTCTCTCAAGAAGAAGGGAGAGGAGCTCCCCGATCTCCCTTCCCGGGCGAAAACCGTTTTCCATAAGGATCCTTCCGTTGATCGCAAGATCGGATATGCGGTAGCACCGTCCTTCGGCAAGAAGCGCATCAAGCCGACTCAAAAGAGTCGCCGCTTCCTTTGGCGCGCGTGGCACCCCAAGTCTGAGCCTATCCCGCGCTCCTGTTTCTCCTATCCTTGAGAGAAGCCTGAGCAGTTCGGTATCGTTTTCGGGAAGCGGGTCATGAAAATGCCAAAGCGCAAGAAGCACGCGGTCTGCCGTTTTGCGGTCGTAGCGAAGCGCCGAAAGAGCCTGTCCTACCCGATCGGTTGAAAGCGGCGAAAGAAGCGCCGAAAGGCGAAGCGAAAGCTCGTGCCTTGGGAGTGCCACCGCAAGCGAAACCGCCGATTCGTACGCAGAGCCAAGCTCAAAGAGGCTTGGAGCCGCCTTTTTGAGAACGTCGGAAAACAAGCAAAGGACATTCTCTGCAAAGGATCCGCACAGAAGCTTTGAGATCTCAGAGCGGATCCGTTCGACCGAAACAAGAGAAAGCCGATCGGCCAACGCATGGGCTGCCGATGCGGTTTTGCTCTCGATTTCAAAGCCGAGAACCGAAGAAAACCTAAGCGCGCGAAGAATGCGAAGCGCATCCTCTGTAAAGCGGCGGCTCGGATCCCCAACGGCACGCAGAATCCGCGCCTCAAGGTCAGCTCTTCCTCCAAATGGATCGACGATTCCCTTCCCCGGCGCGTATGCGATCGCGTTCACCGTAAAATCACGGCGCGCAAGGTCCTCGGAAAGAGACCCGGTAAAGCAAACGGCGTCGGGATGTCGGCTGTCGGTATAGGTCCCGTCAACGCGGTAGGTGGTGATCTCATAAGGGACGCCGTCCGAGATTACCGTCAAGGTACCGTGCCGCATTCCGGTTTCGACCGTGCGGCAATTTGAAAAGACCGCCTTCATCTCGTGCGGCTTGGCAGAGGTCGTCATATCGTAATCCGACGGAGTCTCACCCCTGAGCAGATCGCGCACGCAGCCGCCGACAAGATATGCCTCGTAGCCCGCATCCCAAAGACGGGAAAGGAGGGCAAGGGCAGAGCTTGGCACGGCAAATTCCATTTTTTCAACCCCTCCCTCATTACATTCTCAATCTATTATAGCACGCAAACTCCATGAATGCAAGCAAAGCGAAAAAACTTCCTGAAAGCCGTTAATTTTTTCAAGATTTCTTGCAATTTTCATGCTCCTATGCTATAATTTGATCGATCAAATCAAGATCGAAAGGAAGCCGAACATGGACGTCAAAGCCGAGTCTTTGCAAAAGCATTACGAGTGGGGGGGAAAGATCGAGGTCATCTCCCGCGCAAAAATCGAAAATAGAGACGATCTGTCCCTTGCATATACCCCCGGGGTTGCCGAGCCCTGCCTTCGCATCAAGGAGGAACCATCCCTTTCCTTTCGCCTTACTCGGCGCTCAAACCTCGTTGCGGTCATCACCGACGGCACAGCGGTGCTTGGACTTGGGGATATCGGCCCCGAGGCGGGCATGCCCGTCATGGAGGGAAAATGCGCGCTCTTTAAGGAGTTTGCCGACGTTGACGCCTTCCCTCTTTGCATCAAAAGTCACGACGTTGACGAGATCGTACGAACTGTCTATCTGCTTTCGGGCTCGTTTGGCGGCATCAATCTTGAGGACATCTCGGCGCCGAGATGCTTTGAGATCGAGAGAAAGCTCAAGGAGCTTTGCGATATTCCCGTCTTTCACGACGATCAGCACGGAACGGCGATCGTCGTTGCCGCCGCACTTCTCAATTCTCTGAAGATCGTTAAAAAAGAGCTTTCCGAGATCCGCGTCGTCATCAACGGTGCGGGAAGCGCCGGAGTTGCCATCGGTCTGCATCTAATCCGCCTCGGGGTCAAGCATCTCACAATGGTTGATCGCTTCGGCATTCTTTCGGAGGACGATCCCTCGCTTTCGAGTGCGCACGCCGAGATTGCCAGGGTCACCAACCGCGAGCGTATGCGCGGTACTCTTGCCGATGCGATGGTCGGAGCCGACGTTTTTATCGGCGTTTCCGCCCCCGGCGTTGTCAGTCAGGATATGATTCGCACGATGGCACCCGACGCGATCGTTTTCCCCATGGCAAACCCCACGCCCGAGATCATGCCCGATCTTGCCTTGGCTGCCGGGGCGCGCATCGTCGGAACCGGAAGAAGCGACTTCCCAAATCAAATCAACAACGTTCTTGCCTTCCCCGGCATCTTCCGCGGCGCGCTCGACTGTCGCGCGAGCGAGATCAACGACGAGATGAAGGTTGCAAGCTCCTATGCGATCGCCTCGCTCATTTCGGAGGGGGAGCTTTCGGAGGACAACATTATTCCGAGCGCCCTTGACCGTCGGGTCGCCCCTGCCGTTGCAGAGGCGGTCATTCGCGTCGCCAAGGAATGCGGCGTTGCAAGATTAGTTTAAGAGCTTCTCAAAAAGCAGACGAGTATCCCCCGCCCCAAGCACCGCTACGGTATCGCCCGAGGCGGTGCTTTCTTTTAGAATCTCCGCCGCCTCCGAATAATCAAAAGCGGCGCGGCTCGGAACGCTAAGTGCCGCCGAAAGCTTGATTTCGCTTTGCCCGAGCGTATCGGTTTCCCTTGCGGGATAGATCGGCAGGACCAAAACGAAGTCGGAAAGCGACAGGGCCTCTCGATACCGATCAAAAAAGCGCGCAAGACGCGAATAGGTGTGCGCCTCAAAGGCGCAGATGAGCCGTCCCTTCGTAATATTGCGAAGCGCCAAAAGGATCGCTTTGATCTCGCTTGGATGATGCGCGTAATCCTCAAAATATCGAACGCCGTCAATCGACGGATGCTCCTTGCAGCGCCGATCCGGGGAAACGAAATCCGAAAGAGCCTTAGCCGAGCTTTCAAAGGGAACGCCAAGCTCCTTTGCACTTAAAATTGCCGCAAGCGCATTATCCATTTGATAGGCGCCGAGAAGCGGAAGATGCACCGCACAGATGTTTTTTCCTTGATACGCCATCGAAAAATCGATCCCGTCCTCCCTTTCACCGATAAGCTCTCCCGAGAGGTCTCCCCCACGTCCAAAGGTCTTGACCGAAAGCCCCCTTGGAGCAAGAGAGACAAGCGGTCCAAAGGCAGGCAAAATCGCCCCCTCGCTTGCACCCGAAAGATACCGCGCAAACGAGGCGCGAATCGCCGCCTCGTCTTTAAAATAGTCGGGGTGATCGTGCTCGAGATTCAGGGCGATGGCAAGCGTTGGCGAAAACGACAGAAAAGAATCGGTATATTCGCACGCCTCGGCAAGAAAGACGTCCCCTTGACCGAGACGGTAGGTCATTTGGTTTGAAAGCGTCGCTCCCGATACCGTCGTTGGACTCTGCCCGGCGTCAGATAGGATCTTATCGAGCATGGCGGTCACCGTGCTTTTTCCATGAATGCCCGCAACCGTAACGCGCCGCGGCGACTCGAGCATCAGAAAGGCGAGCAGATCCGAGCGCGACATGATCGGGATCCCCTTCTCCTTCGCCTCGGCAAAGGCGGGGTGGGACGGTGAAATTGCCGCGCTGTAGACCAAAGCCCCACACTCTAAAGCAAGCCCCTTATGCCGATCAGAAACCGATATTCCCCGTTCTGCGAGTGCTTGCGTGACGGGCGAGACCACTCGGTCCTCCCCTGTGATTCGGTATCCTTTTGACACCATAATCATTGCCAGCGCCGACATTCCGACGCCGCCAATCCCGAGCATGTGGATTCCCCGTGCCCCCCGAAGAAGCCGAGCCGCCACTTCTCCTCCATACGTCGTATTCTTCATACCATCCCCCCCTCCACCACAGTATATGCCGCCCCTTTTTTCGCGTGAGCCGTCGAAACTCCGAGCCTTCGCCTATTTGTTCTTAAAAAATTCGCAAACAAATTGCATAATTTTAACAATCACCCGCTATAATAGTGGCAACAGAATCTCACGACGAAAAGGAAGGATCACGCCATGCAAATCACCGACATCAAAATTCGCAAATTCTTTGACGAGGGACCTATGAAGGCGGTCGTCTCCGTGACCTTTGACGACGCGCTCGCCGTTCACGATATCAAGGTCATCTACGCAAGAGAGCGCTTTTTCATCGTCATGCCATCGCGCAAGAATCCCGACGGGACCTACCGCGATATCGTTCACCCGATCAACGCCTCCTTCCGCTCCGAGCTTGAGACGGCTGTGATCGACGCCTATCACGTTCAGCTGATCGCTCATGAGCAGGATATGCTTGAAGAATACGCGGATTCTGCCGCGCTGATATAAAGTATTTCAACCGTCCCGAGTGGGTGCAGTGATGCGCCCACTCTTTTTTTGTTTATATTTAACAAAAATCAAAAGTCCATTTTGTTTAACATGACGATAATTGTTAACAACGGCGCTTTTTGCTTGCAAAAAACATTATTTAATGTTATAATTTCTTCGAATGTATCTCGATTGTTGCCGCCGAAAAGCGGTCTGCTTCGGTCGGCGATATGATTGTCCTGTCACTTTGAATTTTTGAAAGGGAAAAAGACTATGAAAGCAAAACGATCAACCCTGATCAGCCTGCTCTCGACCCTGCTCGTGATCGTCACCGTGCTCACCTCGGTGCTCGTCTTCACGGCAACGGCAGGCACCGAGCCTGAGGATGCGTCTGACGACCGTTACGTCTACGCAGATGAGCAAAGCGATCTCATAGATGAGGTCCAGGAGCTGATATTCGACTGGAGCAACCCCACCACGTGGTACGACGACACCAGCGGTGCGGATGACGGC
>JAFYMH010000183.1 GCA_017556685.1 Clostridia bacterium
GATCTGACAAGGCTGAGACAACAGCTTGTCTGTGAGGAAACGCTTGCAGGACTTGCCCGAGCTCTTTCTCTTGGCGAATATCTTTCGGTCGGAAAGGGCGAGGAGCTTGCAGGCTCCCGGGTCCGTCCGTCGATCCTTGCCGATGCGCTTGAGGCACTGATCGCCGCCGTTGATCTTGACAGTCAAGGCGCCGCTACCGATGCGCTTGTTCAGAGGATCTTCGGCGATACCCTTCGCTTTTCGGCACAGTCGTCCTCACTTGATTATAAAACACGACTTCAGCAGCTCGTTCAGCAGGATGGCAACGAGGAGCTTCGTTATGAGATCCTCGCCGTTAGCGGTCCTGAGCACGATAAGCTCTTTGAGGTACAGGCCTATATCAACTCCAACCCCGTCGGACGCGGCACGGGCAGAAGCCGCCGCGATGCCGAGCAAGCCGCCGCAAGGGAAGCGCTGCTCCTTTTCGGCGTTCGGCTCTAAAAATCAAATCTCAAAAGAAAGGAGACGTCAATGTACTTAAAGTGTCTTGAGCTGCACGGCTTTAAATCCTTCCCGAATCGTACCGTGCTCACCTTTGAGAGAGGAACGACGGTGATCGTCGGACCGAACGGAAGCGGAAAATCAAACATTTCCGATGCTATGCGTTGGGTTCTCGGCGAGATCTCCAGCCGTAATATCCGCGGCACCAAGATGGAGGACGTTATCTTCGGCGGAACCAACGACCGTCGGCCGATGGGCTTTGCCGAGGTTTCGGTCACCTTTGACAATTCTGATAAAAATCATCGCATTGACTCCCCATACGAGGAAATCACCGTCACGCGCCGTTATTTCCGCGCGGGCGAAAGTGAATATATGATCAACCGCAAGCCCTGCCGACTTCGCGATATTCACGAGCTCTTTATGAACACCGGTATCGGTCGCGAGGGCTATTCGATCATCGGGCAGGGACGTGTTGCCGAGCTGATCTCCAAAAAAAGCGAGGAGCGTCGCAATATTTTCGAGGAGGCCGCCGGTATCTCGAAATACCGCCACCGCAAGGAGGATGCCGAGAGAAAGCTTCGTGATACCGAGGCGAATATGCTTCGCGTGCAGGACATCGTTCACGAGCTTGAGCTTCGGGTGGGCCCGCTTGAAAAGGAAGCCGAAAAGGCGAGAAAGTATTTCGCGATCTACGAGGAGAAAAAGAGCGTTGACGTCGCCCTTTGGCTTTACGATACCGAGCGAGTCAGGGGAGATCTTGTAAAAGCGGAGAACAATTTCAAGCTTTCGTCAAACGAGCTTCGGATTATTACCGAAACGCTTGAGGATCTTGAAAGACGCCAGAGCGAGCTTGAAAACGAAACGACTGTCAACCGTATTCGCTCCGAGGAGCTTCTCAATAAGATCAATTCGGCAAGCGAGAGACTGCATGCGCTTGATAACCGATATCAGGTCATTAAAAACGAAATGGAGCATCTCGTTGCTCTCGTTTCTGCGTGTAACGCGAGAATAGAGACGATTGTGGCACAGCAACAGTCGCTTTCGTTTGACAGGAAAGCGCAAAGCGAGAGACGCCTTGAGCTTGAGAAGGAGAGTAAGCGCCTGTCTGATGAGCGTCTGTCGGTTCTTGCACAGCAGGCAAAGGCAACCGAGGAGGTCGCTCGATATGATAGAGAGCTTGACGACTCCTTTGAGCGCCTGAGCGCAAGCGAAAGTGCGGCGGTTGACTATGCCGCCCGCATTGAGCTTTTGAAAAATGCGCAGGAAAATGACGTCGACAAGAGCGACTTGATGGCTGCCGAAATTGACGAATGCGAAAAAAACGGCATTTCTCTTAAGGCAGAAGCAGAAAGATGCGAAAAAGCAACCGCCGGACACCGCCAAAGGATCGACGAAGCTTCTGCGAAGATCTCCGAGCTTTCGAGCGAGCTTTCCGCGCTTGAGGCGGATCGTGAATCGGTGAAATCCGAGCTTTCGCGCGTTTACGTGAAGCAGAATTCGGTTCTCGAGAGCGCAAAATCTCTTGAGCGGATGGAGGAGCATTTTCAGGGCTATAACAACGGCGTTCGGTTCGTCATGCAGGAGTATGACAGCCACCGCATTCGCCGAGGAACCGTATACGGGCCTATTTCCAAGCTTATTTCGATCAAGGATGAATACGTCGTTGCCATCGAAACGGCACTTGGTGCAAATCTTCAAAACATCGTAGTCGATACCGATGATACGGCTCGCGAGGCAATCGAGCTCCTTAAGGCGAACCGCGCCGGACGCGCAACCTTCCTTGCGGTTTCTACGATCAAGGCTCAGAGCGAGACCGAGGAGATCCGCGCCGCCGCGCATCATGCCGGTTTTATCGGCCGCGCGGATACGCTCGTCGATTTCGACCCTAAGTTCAAGGAGATCGTCGCCTGGTTCCTTCTTCGAACCGTCGTTTTTGATACGCTTGAGCATGCTCTTGCCGCATCTCACGCGCTTCGTTCGCGGATCCGTGCCGTTACGCTTGACGGTCAGATCGTGAACGTCGGCGGACCGATTACGGGTGGATCGACCAAGGCAGACGGCGGCATCCTCTCACGCGCCGCCGATATCGCAAAGCTCCGCGCAAGTGCAAAGGAGCTTGACGGGGAGGTCAGAGAACTTGAAA
>JAFYMH010000184.1 GCA_017556685.1 Clostridia bacterium
AAAGACAAGGGGCCATGTCAAGGTTTTATTTGGTTTGAAGCGCCGAGGAAACGGTTTTCCCCGCGTCAAGCTTCACGGCGCGCACGCCGTAGGTCCGACGTCCCGTGACCGAGACGGGATCGCGGCGAAGCTTGCGCTTTCCGTCCGAGAGCGTAAGCTCGATCGGGCTCTCGCCATGCCGAGGCGCCGCATAGACGATCCGATCTCCCTCGCGCAGGAGCATCGACTCGAATTTCCGACGGTTGATACGATACTCGGCAAAGTCCGAGCACTTGACCATGCCCTGCTCGGTGACAAACAGAAGCCGCGCCTCCCCCTCGATATCAAGGGGCGCAAGGAAGAGCACGACGTCGTCTGTAAACTTCTGCACCAGGCGCTCGGGGATGACCCCCTTATCCTTGGCGCTTCGGCACTCGGGCACCTCCTCACAGGCGAGGGTATATACGCCGCCGCGGTTGCCGAAGAGAAGCAGCGTACGGTCGGTGCGCAGCGATACGGCGCGCTCGGGCGGGATCCGTCCCTCTCCCTTTTGCAGGTTCTCGAAGATCTTCTCACTGACGCGATGAAGGTTTCCGATCTCGTCGACGTACACCACGGCGTCAGAGGCACTCTTAAAGGCGTCAAGCGAAACCGCACCCGTCTCGCCGTGCGAGACGAGCTCGGTACGGCGGGGAGAGTCGATCGCGCGCTTGATCTCAAGAAGCGAGCGGCGGATGGCACCGTTTAGCTTTTTCTTGTCGGCAAGAAGCCCCTCAAGGACTCCGATCGTTTTCCGAAGCTCTGCAAGCTCGGTCTCGATGCTCTCGATCTCAAGCCCCGTGATCCTTCTCAGACGCATCTCAAGGATAGCGTTTGCCTGCCTTGCCGAGAGCGAGAAGGTTTCGCACAGACGCTCACGCGCGATGGCGGGGGTCTTCGAGGAGCGAATGATGGCGATCACGCGGTCGATATCGCGTGCCGCGACCGAAAGTCCGTCAAGGATCTCCTCGCGCTCGCGTGCCACGCGAAGATCGTAGGTCACGCGCCGCCTCTCAACGAGCTTGCGGCTATTGACGTAATAGCGCACGGCGTCGAGCAGGGAAAGCTGCATCGGGCGCCCCTCGGCGATGGCGATCATGTTCACGCCGAAGGTTCTTTGCAGATCGGTATAGCGGTAGAGATAGGCAAGAAGCTTCTCGGCGTCACAGCCCTTTTTCACCTCGATGACGGCGCGCACGCCCGAGCGGTCGGACTCGTCGCGGATATCCGCGATCTGCGCGATGATCTCGCGCCTTGACTGCGCGTGCTCAAGGATCTTGGCAAGCAGCTCCGCCTTGTTTGTCTGATAGGGGAACTCGGTGATAACGATCCCCTCTTTTCCGTCGGGCAGGGTCTCAACCGAGGCGCGGGCGCGGACGTGGAGCTTTCCCTCTCCCGTGCGGTAGATCTCGGGGAGAATCTCAGCGTTGGTGATCACGCCGCCGGTCGGAAAATCGGGTCCCTTGATATACTCGGCAAGCTCTGCGTCGGTCAGCTTCGGATTTTCAAGATAGGCGATCACTCCGTCGATGACCTCGCCCGGATTGTGGGGCGGAATGTTCGTTGCAAGTCCGACGGCAATGCCCGCCGAGCCGTTGATGAGCAGGTTCGGAAAGAGGGCGGGAAGAATATCCGGCTCACGCCTCGTATCGTCGAAGTTGAGCGACGAGGGAACCGTTTCCTTTTCGAGATCCCGCATCAGAAAGAGCGAGGGGGCGGCAAGGCGCGCCTCGGTGTATCGGAAGGCGGCGGCAGGATCTCCGTCCATCGAGCCGAAGTTTCCGCTTCCCTCGACGAGCGGCACGCGCATATTGAAGTCCTGCGCCATGCGCACCATCGTTTCGTAAATCGAGGAGTCGCCGTGAGGATGGTACTTCGCCATCGTCTCACCGACGACGTTTGCCGATTTGCGGAAGGGCTTATCGGGAGAGAGCCCCGCCTCGTGCATGACGAACAGAACGCGGCGCTGAACCGGCTTGAGTCCGTCCTCCACGCGCGGAACGGCGCGCTCAAGGATGACGTGCTCGGAATAGGGCATCATCGAGTCGTGCATCACGCGCTCCATCGTGCGTTCAAGAACGACGGTGTTGTCAATAATCTCCTTGCTCTGCTTTTTCAAGGCTTATACACCTGCCTTTCTCTCGAAATCGTCCTTGCGGTTGAAGTCGGCGTGCTCGAAGATATAGCTCTGACGGCGCGCGGCGTCGTCTCCCATCAGGATCGTGACCATGTTCTCCGCCTCGACCGCATCCTCAATGCCGACACGGATGAGGGTTCGGCTCGCGGGGCTCATCGTCGTTTCCCAGAGCAGAGAGGGATTCATCTCGCCAAGACCCTTGTAGCGCGAGATGGTGTAGGCGCGACTTTCGCCAAGCTCCGCCGTGATGCGCTCGCACTCGGCATCGTCATAGGCGAAAAAGACCTTTCCGTCGGCCTTGCGCTCGATCCGATAGAGGGGAGACACACCGATATAAACGTGCCCCTCGGTGATCAGCTCGCGCATATAGCGGTAGAAGAAGGTGAGCAGAAGGGCGCGGATATGCGCGCCGTCCTGGTCGGCATCCGAGAGGATGATGACCTTATCGTATCGAAGATTCTCAATGGCAAAGTCGCGCCCGATGCCGGTCCCGAGCGCCGTGATGATCGAGCGGATCTCCTCGTTTGAGAGCAGAAGCTCAAGGCGCCTTTTTTCGCTGTTGACGGGCTTTCCGCGCAGAGGAAGGATCGCCTGGAAGTTACGGTCTCTGCCCTGCTTTGCGCTTCCCCCTGCCGAGTCTCCCTCGACGATGAACATCTCGTTTCTCGAAACGTCCCGACCGATGCTCGGAGAGAACTTTCCGACGAGCGCCGAGACCTCGAGGCTGTTTTTCTTCCTTGCAAGATCGTTTGCCTTCTTGGTGGCGTCGCGCACGCTCTTGGCAGCCTTCGCCTTCTCAAGCATACTGCGAACGACCGAGACGTTGCTTCGGTTCTGCGAAAAGCGTCCGAGCTGGTCAAGCACGACCGTCTCGACCGCGGTCTTGGCGCTGATATTGCCGAGCTTTGTCTTGGTCTGACCCTCAAACTGCGCGTCCTTCATCTTGACGAGAAGGATCGCCGTCAGACCCTCGCGCAGATCCTCTCCGACGTAGTTTTCGTCCTTGTCCTTCAGGATCCCAAGCTCTCTTGCCGCCGTATTCATCACCTTGGTCAAGGCGGTCTTAAAGCCGGTCTCGTGCGTACCGCCCTCGGTGGTGCGGATGTTGTTGACGTAGGAAAGAATGGTGTCGTTATAGCCGTCGGTATGCTGAAGCACCGCCTGCAGACCGATGCCGTCGCACTCGCCCGAGAGGACGATCGGCTCGTCGTACATGACCGTCTTTCCGCGATGATAATACCTCATGAAATCGCCGAGTCCGTTTTTATAGCAGAACTCGCTTCGTCTGTCCTCGCCCTCGCGGCGCTCGTCGGTGAAGACGATCGTCAGCCCGGCGTTAAGGAAGGCAAGCTCGCGGAGCTTTTGCGAGATGGTCTGGTAATCGAACTCCACGGTATGGAACACGCGATCGTCTGGCATGAAATGCACGACCGAGCCGTGCCCCTCCTCGTGAGATACGACGCGAAGGCGGCGGCGCAGAGTTCCCGAGGTAATATTCCCCTCCCCGTCGTCGCGGCTCTCAAACTCGATGCGGTAGCGCTTTCCGCCGCGCAGGGACTCCGCCGTCAGCCAACGCGAGAGCGCGTTGACGACCGAGGCGCCGACGCCGTGCAGTCCGCCCGAGTAGGAATAGCTCTTGTTATCGAATTTTCCTCCCGCGTGCAGACGGGAAAAGATGAGCTCAATGCCCGAAACCCCCTGCCCCGGGTGGATATCGACCGGCATACCGCGTCCGTTGTCGGCAACCCTGATGCTTCCGTCGGACAGCACCGTGACCTCGATCCGATCGGCGTACCCGTTTGCCGCCTCGTCGATCGCGTTATCAACGATCTCCCACACCATGTGATGCAGTCCGCGCACGTCGGTATCCCCGATATACATTCCGGGGCGCTTACGGACGGGGTCAAGCCCCTCAAGCACCGTGATCGCCGACGCGGTATATTTCTCCTTAGCGGGTGCCGCCTTTTCCGTGACCTGCTTTTTCGTTGCCATAACTTCCCCCAGTCCTCGGTATTCGCTCTAACTAAAACAGTATTATACACAGATTCGTTTCTTCTGTCAAGTGCGCGGCAAGACGCCGCCGCGCGGCGCCGCCGCCGTCTGCAAAAGCCTCTTTTTATGCAAATGCACGCCGTTTCCCACCGGATTTTCGGAAAAGCAAGCAAAAAGGATGCAAATGCATGCAAATGCACGTATGATGATGATGATAATGATGATGAAGATGAAGATGCTAATGATGATGATATATACTTACCGTTGCCGCCGAGCAGCAACAAGAGAGGGGAGCGACGCCCACCGAACGAATCGAATGGGTGTCGCCCCCCTTTGAGGAGAAGAATCGGATCGGTCAGGAGCCGATCGACGAAAGAACTCTGCCGACGTCGTCTGCGGTGATGCCATCTCCCGACAGCTCACAAAGCAGATGCTCTGCCGCCGCCTTGAGCAGAGGATCCGAGAGCCGCTCGTCCTCAATGCCGAAGTCAAGCAGCGCCTGCCTGAGGTCGGAAATAAGCGTCTCGGTCTGCTCGGGGAGAGGCAGGTCAAAGGAAATGCCGTTCAGTGCCTCAGCGACCCTGCCGAGCATCTCGCGGTACGCCCCGTAACCCGGGTCGGTCTCAGAGGGCTCGGAGAGATACGCGTCACGGAAAACAGAAAGCGCGATCCGGGCGAGCCTGTCCGCGACGGCGGCAAATCGGGGATTTTGGTCAAGGCAAAGCGTGATCTCGGAAAGCGCCTCGGGCGCGGTGATCCGACAAAGCAGCTCCTGCCCGTCGGAAAGTGCCACAAGGACACCGTGGCGCGCGAGAATATCAACGAGATCGGCAAGCGTCTTAAGATCCTCGCAGACCGTCTCGGGGCTCGAGCCTTCAAGCGCGCCGTAGAGGGCAGCGGGAAGCGATGAAAGCTTCCCCTGCATCCGAATCGGCTCAAGGCCAAGGAACGCCTCGCCCTGCTTCCACTCTCGGCAAGCGCCCGAAAGAAGCTCTGCAAGCACGCGTCCGAGCACTTCGGAATCCCGAAGATCCTGCGAGATGCTCCGAAGCGCCGCCGCCTGCCGCGCCCCAAACTCGGACGGCGCTACCCCCTGCAGAGGGAAGCTGTGCGCGTAAATTCTGACGAGAGCAAGGGTCTGCTCCCGAATATCTACCGACTCCTCGCCGTCCTCGGATTCGTACTGCATAAGAGCGGCGCAGATCGAGCCGCCGCCAAAGCGCTCGGCAAAGCGGTAAAGCTCTCCCTCTCTCACCTCGACAAGCTCGTGTCGATAGTCGGAGAGCTGCTCGAGCGCCTCCACGCGATACTCGCCTCCCTCGGCGGCAACCGTATCGATCGACGCGATCGCGACGTCAGTCAGACCGACGATCGGAAGCATCATCGCAAGGGCAACGAGAAGCCCCTGCAGAGCACCGACCGCCATGCCGAGAATATGCGACAGGGGCGAAAAGGCATCCTTGCCGCCGTTTTTCGGGAAAATGAAGGCGGCGGCGATCCCGTATACCAAAAGCAAAAGCTCGCTGATCACAAGGAAAAGCAGGAAAAAGACCAGCGGCGCGAGCATCGCGGCGGGGAGCGAAACGGCAAGGGACTCAAGCTCCGGCACCGCCTCGGTCAGATCTCCGAGAAGCGGAAGCTCGGAAAAGAGCCTCGCGACGATCGGCGTACCGAGCAGACGCTCGGGGTCGCCCGAGAGGGTCTTGCAAAGAAAAAACGAGGCGATGAAGGAGACAAGCACCGTAAAAAAGCGCAGAAAAGCGCGAGGGAGTCCTCGCAAAAGTCCGAAAAAGGCGGCGGAAACGATCGAAGCGATCGCCGCCCAAAAGATCACAGCCGAAAGCATACGGGTCGGTCCTCCTCAAAATCAGAGCAAATCAAGGGTGTGTCTCTCAAGCATCAGGTGTGCGCGGAGCGCGGCGATCTGAGTCTTTCCGTCGGGGATCTCCCCCCGAAGCACGGCGTCGACCAGATCCGAAAGCGGGATCCTGCGAACCGTCAGAAACTCGTCCTCGTCAAGCGATCTCTCGCCCTCGGTCAAGCCGGTAGCAAGATAAAGGTGGATCCGCTCTCCCAAAATGGCGGGCGAGGGAATATACTCGCCAAGGCAGAGCATGCGCTCGGCGCGATAGCCTGTCTCCTCGGCAAGCTCGCGGTGCGCCGCGGCAAGAGGATCCTCGTCTGCCGAGTCGAGCTTCCCCGCGGGGATCTCGAGAAGGATCCTTCCGTGCGGATAGCGGAACTGCTCCTCAACGAGCACCTCCCCGTTTGGGAAGATCGGAAGGACCGCCACGGCGCCCCGATGGAGCACCACCTCGCGCGTTGCCTCTCTGCCATTCGGAAGCACAACGGTGTCGAGCGCAAGATCGAGCACCTTCCCCCGAAAGAGGATCTCTCCGCCAATCCGAAGCTCAGAGAGCGACTCGGGTTCCGACGTCGGCACAAGGCTGTTTTTCAAATCTTCCATGGTGCTTTCCCTCACGTGAAACGTTTGGGTGTATTTTATCACAAGGCGAGGGGGACTGTCAAGAGCGGAAAGCGTCGGAGATTTGCGCAAAGAGTAGACATATGGGGGTTGCGAGCAGAACCCAGAGAAAAAAATACGGCAGGCAGATCTGCCCGAGCAGATTCATCGGCATCCCCGAATAATCCCAAACGGCAAGCCCGAGCCAAAGATTGCAAACGACCCCGAAGGCAAGCTCAACGAGCGTGATCAAGGCGGCGCTCGAGAGAATGCGAAGCCAAAGGCTTGCAGGGCGCAGGCGGTGCGAGATCATCCAGATGAGAGTCGAGCAGACCGCTCCCGCGAGCGACATCGTAATATGCGTGCTTCCTCTCCAGAGAATTTCGATCAGCGGATAAAGGACCGCCCCCGCAAGCGCGGCGAAAAGCCAAAGGTGCTTGCCCACCTTCCCACCTCCTTTTCCCCTTATTGTGCGGGGGCGGCGGAAATTTATCCCGAGAAAAGAGATTTTTTCAAAAAGTGCCTTGAAAATCGGCACTAGAGCGTGTATAATAGGGGCAGATAAAAAATCACGAAGGAGACACACAATGAAACTTGGCGTTCTCACCAATCTGTTTGCCGACCTTTCGCTTGAGGAGGTTCTCAGTAAGCTTGAGTCGCTCGGCGTAGACGCAGCCGAGATCGGCTGCGGCGGCTATCCCGGAAAGGCGCACTGCAACCCGAAGGCTCTGCTTGCCGACGAGCTTGCGCTTGCCGAATTCCGCGCTGCCTTCGAGCGTCACGGCATCGAGCTTGCCTGCCTTTCGGTGCATGGCAACGCCGTCCATCCGAACCCCGTGATCGCAAAGCAGTTCCACGACGATTTTACCGATGCGGTCCTTCTCGCCGAGAAGCTCGGCGTTGATACCGTCGTCACCTTCTCGGGCTGTCCCGGCGGCTCGCCCGAGGATAAGACCCCGAACTGGGTGACCTGCCCCTGGCCCGACGATTTCCTTGCCGTTCTCGACTATCAGTGGAATCAGGTCCTTATCCCCTACTGGAAGAAGGCGGGCGCGTTTGCCAAGGAGCATGGCGTGACCAAGATCGCCTTTGAGATGCATCCCGGCTTCTGCGTTTACAACCCCGAGACGCTTCTGAAGCTCCGCGAGGCGGTCGGCGACGTCATCGGCGCCAACTTCGATCCCTCGCACCTCATCTGGCAGGGCATCGATCCGGTTGCCGCCATCCGTGCGCTCGAGGGCGCGATCTACCACTTCCACGCAAAGGATACCAAGATCGACAAGTACAACGTGGCAAAATTCGGCGTGCTTGACACCAAGCATTACAGTGACGAGATCCACCGCAGCTGGGTCTTCCGCTCGGTCGGATACGGAAACGGTCTTGACTACTGGCGCGACATCATCTCGAACCTGCGCCTCGTCGGCTACGACAAGGTCATGAGCATCGAGCACGAGGACAGCCTGATGACCCCCGATGAGGGTCTGCTTCACGCGCTCGAGTTTCTGAAGGAATCGATTATCCGTCAGCCGAAGCCCACCACCATGGGCTGGGCGTAATCTCGGCTCTGTCGCATAAAAAGCAGCCCCGAATGCGAATCTCGCATTCGGGGCTGCTTCTTTTTGTGGGGCGCATCAGATTTAGGCGAGAAGCGCCGTTTGCGTTTGAGGGGATTTTGCTTACTCAGTGCGCAGGGCAACGACAGGATCCTTTCTCGAGGCAACTCTCGACGGAAGAAGACCTGCGATCAGCGTCAGCGTCATGCTGATGGCAACGAGCAGAGCGGCGGCGCCAAGCGGAAGGACGGCTCCGATGGTCGAGATGCCGGTCAGGGCGCGCAGGATGAGGTTGATCGGGATACAGATGAGAAGTGTCACGGTGATTCCGATCATGCCTGCGGCAAAGCCGACGAGCAGGGTCTCGGCGTTGAAGACGCGAGAGACGTCGCGCTTCGATGCGCCGACGGCGCGCAGGATACCGATCTCCTTGGTCCTCTCAAGCACAGAGATATAGGTGATGATCCCGATCATGATCGAGGAAACGACGAGCGAGATCGAAACGAAGGCAACGAGCACGTAGGTGATCGCATCCAAAATGATCGTGACCGAGGACATGAGCATCGCAACGAGATCGGTATACTCGATCCTGTCATCCTCGTTTTCGACCGAGGCGTTGTATTCCTCAATGATCGCACGAACGGCGTCCTTATCGGCGAAGGTGCCGACGTAGATGCTGATGCTGTCGGGAGACTCGGGATCGGCAACGCCAAGGCGCGTGAGGTTCTCCGAGTAGCTCGAGGGAGAGCTTCCGTCGTCAACGAAGCGGAGATACGCATCGGCAAGAGCCGCTTCGGTCATGTCGGCAAGCATCTCGTCAAGGGCTGCCGCGCATTTTCTGTCGGTACTGAACTGTGCCGCATAGAACGGATCGGTACTGAGCTCTGCCGCATAGAGCGGATACCTTTCGCGTGCCAGGCTTCTTGCGGCGCTCGTCAGTGCCGCCTCGCGGCCGGCGGTGTCAAGAGCGTCGTACCACGCCCCGAGCGCATCCTCGCTCATCGAGGTTGCCGCGGAGAGGGTCGAGATCACGAAGTCGCGGTATCCCGAGGAGGGAATATTCAAAAGGATCAGGCCCGCAACGGCGTCGAGCTCGGCATCCGAGGGCGTGCTCTTGATCGCCTCAAATTTCGCCTCTCCTGCCTTTTTGTACTCCGACCGCAGTGGAGTGTCGAGCATACCCGCGAAAAGGGCGTAGAGAGCCTTCTCGTCCTCGTGAGCGATCTGTCTGAGGTGCTCGGCCATCATCTCGCTCACCTCGTCGCTTGCGCCGTACGCCTCTTTATACATCGTCTGCATGGAGGCGATCACGTCATCGACCGTATCGAAGCTGTCGATTATTTTCTCAATCGAGGCGGCGATCTCCTCGTCCGAGGGGGTCGTCAGCATCGCGTAAAGCAGATCGGTCTTGGCGGCGTCGTCAAGAGCCGCGACGTGCTCGGCAAAGGCGAGTGCGCGCTCGGCGTCGTCTTTGGGAAGGGTCTCGGGATCGATCTCAAAGGGCTTTCCCGTGAAGATATCGGTCTTGGGGTCAGCAAGCTGAGCAAGCACCGCGTCCGACGTCAGGGTCTCCCTCAGCATATACGAGGTGAGCGCCGAGGTGTAAAGCAGAGTTCCGCTCGACGTCGAGACCATCGCATCCGGCTTTGCACGGACGATGCACGAGATGCGGAGATCGAGTCCCTTGGTGATCAGAGCCATCTTGAGCCTCTCGGCGTACTGATCGTCGCTTGAAAGATCGACCCAGACTTCACTGAACTTGTCATAGTCATAGGTATCGGCGGGGAGCAGGAACTTGAAGGTCCTGCCGCAGATCTCGCTATACTCCCAGCTCTTGACCTCCTCTTCGACGTTGATGCCGCCGCCCGAGAGCGCCGCCATCAGAAGCTCGAGCATCTCGTCCTCGCTCTTGAGACCGAGGGAGTAGAGAGTAATATCGTTGACCTCGTTGTTCTCGTCAACGACGAGGATAACGTCGGTCATGCTGCTCGGCCAGTCGCCGTCAAGCAGCTCGTACTGCTCCTTGACGAGCTCGCTGACGTAGGCGCCGTCCTTGCCTGCGAGCACCTCCTGCCAGACCGAGAATCCCGAGAAGCTGCTCGACATCGTCGAGCTTTCGGAGTCAGAGACCGAGCCCCCCATGCCCGTTCCGCTGATGCTCGCAAGAAGGGCGCCGATGTCGGATTTTGTGAAGACGGTATTGCCCGACCCGTCGACCGACTGCGACCAGATCGGCAGAGAAATATCGTAGCCGTACTGAAGCGTCACGTCAAGATGATCGAGCACCCCGCTTTCAAGGTACGCCTTGAAGGGTCTCAGGTTATTGGTGTTCATCTCGGGATTGAGAATGGCGTTGACCAGGCTGTAGAAAACGGCACTGCTGTAGACCTTATCCTCGACCGCGTGCTCGGCGGAGGACTCGGAGGCGCCCATGAACGAGCTGATCAGGGCGGACAAATCTGTCTCCTCGCGGTAGATCGAGATCGGGTAGGAGGTCAGGGTCTCCTCCTGCACGCGCAGGATATAGGCGTTGATGCCGTTTGAGAGCGAGAGGATCAGGGCGATGCCGATGATGCCGATGCTCCCCGCAAAGCTCGTCAGGAAGGTCCTTCCCTTCTTGGTCATCAGGTTGTTGAGCGAGAGCGACAGCGCCGTCAGAAAGGACATCGAGCGGGAGCGGCGGCGCGTGCGGCGAGGCTTCTCGGCACTCTCCGCGGCAGGTGCGCTCTCGGGCGCCGTATAGGGGTTCGTGTCGCCGACGACCCGACCGTCAAGCAGACGGATGATGCGGCTTGAATACTCCTCGGCAAGCTCGGGGTTGTGCGTAACCATAATGACGAGCTTATCCTTTGCCACCTCGCGCAGAAGATCCATGACCGAAACGCTCGTTTCGGTATCAAGCGCACCGGTCGGCTCGTCGGCAAGCAGGATATCGGGATCGTTGACGAGCGCTCTTGCGATGGCAACGCGCTGCATCTGTCCGCCCGAGAGCTGGTTCGGCCGCTTATGAAGCTGCTCACCGAGTCCGACGCGGACAAGGGCGTCGGCGGCGCGGCGGCGGCGCTCCGCCCTCGGAACGCCCGAGAGGGTAAGCGCAAGCTCAACGTTCCGAAGCACGCTCTGATGCGGGATCAGGTTATAGCTCTGGAAGACGAAGCCGATCGAATGGTTGCGGTAGGTATCCCAATCGTGATCCCTGTATTCCTTGGTCGAGCGGCCGCGGATGACGAGATCCCCCGCCGTATAGTGGTCAAGCCCGCCAATGATATTGAGCAGAGTCGTCTTTCCGCAGCCCGAGGGGCCGAGGATCGAAACGAACTCGCTTTCCCTGAAATCAAGGCTCACGCCGCCGAGAGCGGGAACCGTCCCGTCTGCCACGCGATATTCCTTGGTGATTTCCTTCAGACTCAGCATTCTGTTCCTCTTTTCGGTACCGTAACGGTGTTTTTTTCAGTTCCATGGTAGCAAAAAAATTTGTACATTCTGTGAAAGAGTGGTATTGCATTTGTAAATTACAAGACAGAAATCGCGCACAAGTCGCGGAATTTTGAGTGGGGGCTTGCAAGTTTTTCTTTTCTGTGGTATAATAGCGAAAGGGCATCCTGCCCGAAACGGAGAAATGCATGAAGCTGATGACCTTTACCGTTCCCTGCTACAACTCGGCAGGGTATATGAGAAAGTGTATTGATTCCCTTCTCCCCGCAGGCGAGGACACCGAGATCATCATCGTCAACGACGGCTCAAGCGACGATACCGGCAAGATCGCCGACGAGTATGCGGCGCTTTATCCCGAGCGCATCCGCGTGATCCATCAGGAGAACGGCGGGCACGGCGAGGGCGTCAATCAGGGACTTCGTCATGCCGAGGGGCTTTACTTCAAGGTGGTCGACTCGGACGATTGGCTCGATCGGGATTCGCTTTTGACCCTGACGGCAAAAATGCGCGAAATGGTAGAGGCGGGCAAGCTCGTTGACCTTTACGTCTGTAACTACGTCTACGAGCACGCCGAGGACAATACGACCTTCGTCATGAGCTACCGCAAGAATTTCCCCTCGGAGCAGATCTGCTCGTGGCGGGACGTGCGCAGCTTTGGCCCGTCGCAGTATCTGATGATGCACTCGGTCTATTTCAGAACCGAGATCCTGCGCGCCTCGGAGCTCGTGCTTCCGAAGCACACCTTTTACGTTGACAACCTCTTCATGTTCAAGCCTCTGCCGCTCGTTCGGAGCATCTACTATATGCCGCTCGATCTCTATCGCTACTTCATCGGGCGCGCGGATCAGTCGATCACGCTTGAAAACGGCGCAAAGCGCGTTGATCAGCAGATCCTTGTGACCAAGCTGATGGCAGACTGCTTTGATCTAAAGGAGCTTGGAAAGACCGAAAAGCGCCTTCAGCGGTATCTGCTTCACGAGCTCAGCATGATGATCCTGATCTGCTCGGTCTTCACCTACTCGAACGATACCCCCGAGAGGCACCGCGCCTTCCTTGAGCTCTGGCAGTATATCCGCCGGCGCGACCCCTGGCTCTACCGCCGTCTCCGCTGGCGCTCGAACGCCATCTTTGCAACAATGCGCCACCGCCCGATGCGCCGCATTACGGTCTTTGGGTATCGCTTCTTTAAGTCGATCTTCAAGTTCGGATAAGCTTAGGGGCTGCTTCCCTTTCGGCATAACCGAACGAAAAACAAAGAAAATAGGTGCTGCGCGTAGGCGTAGCACCTGTCTTTTTCTTTACGTATCCCGTTTTTTAAGGTGGAAAACCTTACGGTTTTC
>JAFYMH010000185.1 GCA_017556685.1 Clostridia bacterium
CTTTTTCGAGTTTCAAAGTTTCTTTAACGAGATTCCTTACACACCTTGTGTTTCCACTTTCTTACCAAGTTTCTACAAGTTATGCTCGAAAACTTCTGTTGTTCAATTTTCAAGGAGCGCCCCCACCGCCTCGCGGTGAGCCTGTCTATTCTACTACATCTATGGTGGTTTGTCAAGGCTTTTTTTGAAAAAAGTTAGGATTTTTTTGTTTTTCTCGTTTTTCGGCAATACTAAGGCTAAAAAAGGAGGATTTTTGCCATGACGCTTCTCTTTTTTCGCACTCTGATCACCCTTTCGATGCTCTTTGCGGTGCTTCGTTTTCTTGGGAAGCGCCAGCTTGGGGAGCTTGAGACCTCGGAGCTCGTCTCGACCCTTTTGCTCTCTGAGCTTGCGGCGCTTCCGATCGAGGACCCCGACATTCCGCTTCTCTACGCCCTGATCCCGATCCTTCTGATCTCGACCCTTGAGGTCGTCTTTTCGCATCTGAAAAACAGATACGATCCCCTCAAGGCAATTTTTGAGAGCAAGCCGATCTACCTGATCGAGCACGGCGCGATCCGCCAGAGCGCCCTTGTTGCCGCGCGCGTTTCTCTAAACGAGCTGATCAGCGAATGCCGTCAGCAGGGGGTGGGGGATCTTTCGGACGTGGAGTTTGCGATCCTTGAGCAGAACGGACGCCTCGCCATCCTTCTGAAGCCCCAAAAGCAGCCCATGACCGCCGAGGGGACACCCGGGGAGACGATGCACAGCGTGATCGTCGACGGCAAGACCGATCAAAACGGGCTTCGCCTGCTCGGCGTTGACGAGGGGAGGATCCTTGCGCTTTGCAAGAAAAATCACGTTCGGATCCGCGACGTCTTTCTTCTGACGCTTGGGGAGAGCGGCGCCTACCGTCTTGTGAAAAAGGAGAGGACATGAGGGGATTTTGCCTCGCGCTATTACTTCTCGTCGCGCTTTGCGTCGGGGTTTTCATTTTTGCCCATCGGGTAAACGCAGTTCTAAGCGAGCTGACCGAGACGCTAAAGGAAGAAGGAATCGATGCGACCGAGCAGCTTTGGCGGCGCCATGGGCTTCTCCTTCGCCTGACCCTTCACCGCAGCGAGATCTCGCAAATAGACGAGAGGCTCGCCGCACTGAAAAGCGCGGCGAGCCTCGGGGACACGGTTTCCCTTGAGATCGAGAGAGCACGGCTCCTTTCGGCGCTCTACCGAGCGCGGGAGACTATTTCCCCTTCCCTTTCGGATATTTTCTGATCAGACGAAGCGCTCGCGATTTGCGTTAAGCACGCGAAGGCGGCGCGTGAGAACGAAGTTGTGAAGCGGAGAGCCAGCGAGGATCGGCAGATGCTCGGCGAGCGCCGCAACGACGTACTCGGGGTTGAGAAACTCCCCCTGCGAGACGCCGAGCGTCAAAAGCATACGGATCCTGCCGTCATCGGTAAGAGACACCTCGGCATCCCCCGTTTGCGTACCGACGGTTCGCTCCTTTTGCTTTCCGTGGGTCAGGTTGGTGCATTTGAGGGTCGGGTCGGCAAGCAGGGCGCGAATCGACTCTGCCGTTTCGGGCAAGGGGAGCTCGGTCGAGAGCAGAACCTCGTACTCGGCGTAGGCAACGTCGGTCAGCTTGTTCTCGGGCTCGTACGCCTCGTAGAAGCGAAGCTCGCGCGGGACGGCGGCGTTCAGCGCCTCGATCGCCCATCTCGGATCGACCTTTTCGGTCATGCGGATCTCAACGAGCTCGTCAAGGCTCTCCATACCGACCGACATCGGCGTTGCAAAGACCATTTTGGGAACGGGGTTAAAGCCCATCGTATACCAAACGGGAAGCTTGGCGCGAAGAACCGCCTTGGTCATCGTACGCACGAGATCAAGATGCGAGATATAGCGCAGACGTCCCGTTTTGCGAAAGCGCAGGCGAAGGCGGATCTGCGGCGCCTGCGAGGGGTTTTTCTTTTCGGTTACTGATTCTTGCACCATTTCGTCTTTCCTCCAAGGCGGTCGGCGCCGCATCCGTTACAGTGCTCGGCGCAGCTCGGGGTGGTTTTCTCGGCGTAGGCGCGCTCGCGCTCCCGCGCAAGGTACGCCTTACTGACGCCGCAGTCGATGATATCCCACGGAAGCACCTCGTCAAGCGAGCGAGCGCGGCAGGCATAGAAATCGGGGTCAATATCGGTGCGCTCGAAGATCTCGTTCCATTTTTCGTAGGAGAAATGCTCGCTCCAGGCGGCGTATGCCATTCCCTCACGCGCCGCCAGAACGAGCGCGGGGGCAAGACGGCGGTCTCCGCGTGCAAGCACGCCCTCGATGCGCGAGACCTCGGCGTCATGCCAACGGTATACGATCTTACGGTCGGTGATGCGAGAGCGGAGATATCTCTGCTTTTCCTGCATGACCGAAAGCGAGTCCTGCGCCTCCCATTGGAATGCCGTAAAGGGCTTGGGAACGAACGCCGACACACTGACCGTTACCTTGACCGAGCGGCCGCGCTTTTCCTTTGGCAGACGGTAGAAGGCGCCGACTGCCTTCGAGGCGAGATCGGCGATGCCGTCGAGGTCCTCGCTTGTTTCGCTCGGAAGTCCCTGCATGAAGTAGAGCTTGACCGACTCCTTCTTAAAGGAATAGGCGATCGAGACCGCGCGGAGCAGATCCTCCTCGGTCACGTTTTTGTTGATGACGTCGCGCATTCTCTGCGTGCCTGCCTCGGGGGCAAAGGTGATGCCGCCGCGACGGACGCCCGAGATCTTCCGCATCAGCTCCTCGGTGAAGCTGTCGATGCGAAGCGAGGGGAGAGAAAGGCTGACGTTCTTCTCGTCGGTCCAGGAGAGCAGACCGTCGGTGAGCTCATCGATTGCGGAATAGTCGCTCGTGCTGAGAGAAATGAGAGAGATCTCGTCGTACCCCGTATTCTCATACAGGCACTTCGCCTGACGGCAGAGCACCTCGGGGGATTTCTCGCGGATCGGGCGGTAGACCATCCCCGCCTGGCAGAAGCGGCAGCCGCGAATACAGCCGCGATAGAGCTCAAGCACGATGCGATCGTGCACCGTCTCGGAATAGGGCAAGACGGGAGAGGTCGGGTAGGGCGCACTGTCAAGATCCTCGATAATGCGCTTGGTGATCCGGCTCGGAATATCGTCGTACTTCGGGGTAAACGCCTTGATCGTCCCATCCTCTCGGTAGCTCACGTCATAAAGCGACGGCACGTAAAAGCCGCCAAGCTTCGCCGCCTCGTGAAGGAAAGCCGCCTTGGTGTAGCTTCCCTTTTCCTTCATTTCTTTATAAAGAAGGGAAAGCTCAACGAGCGCGCTCTCTCCCTCTCCGATCGAAAAGAGATCGTAAAAGGGGGCAACCGGCTCGGGGTTATAGGTGCAGGGGCCGCCCGCAACGAGGATCGGCATATCCTCTCCGCGCTCGCTTGCATAAAGCGGAATGCCCGCAAGGTCAAGGACCGAGAGCGCGGTCGGATAGGAAAGCTCGTACTGCAGGGTGGTACCGATGATGTCAAAATCGGTGAGCGGATCGCCGCTCTCAAGCGCCGTCATCGGGATCCCGTGCGTCAGCATCTGCTCGCGCATATCGGGCGCGGGAGCGAAAACGCGCTCGCACCAGATCTCGGGACGGCGGTTAAGCGATTCGTACAGGATCCGCATTCCGAGATTTGACATTCCTATACTGTAAATTTCGGGAAAGACAAAGGCAAAGCGGACGCTGACGTCCGCCTTATCCTTTTGCACCTCGTAGAGTTCCCCGCCGACGTACTCTCCGGGGTTTGTAACCTGACGGAGAACGCCGTGGTAAGCATCGATCTTTTTCATAGCTCGGGTCCTTTCGGTTGGGGATCGGGGGTGGGGTCGGTGCTGTCGGCAAGGAGCCTCATGGAGAACGCCCGCGCGCCGCCAACAGAAATGAGAATGGTCAAAAGATGGTAGAGGGCAACGAGCGAGATCGGCAGAAGCGGCGTCTCAAAGCAGAAGACCGCGACACCGAGCATCGCAACGCCCAAAAGGAGCTGAAGCACCGAAAGCGCCTCAGAGCGGCGCCTTGCCCTACGGTATCGGCGGAAGGCGAGCCACGCGCCGACAAGCGAGCGAGGACGGTTTGCGGTAAAGAAGCAGGACTCTGCACGCGTGCGCTTTTCGCAAAGAAGCTCGCTTCCCTCGACTCGGCAAAGCGAAAGCACGCCGCGCGGAAGGCTTGAAAGCCTCGTAAGATACTCCTCGGAAAGGCAGGGATCCGCCGTCCGAAGCTCAAGCTTCGTGCCGAGGCGCGCCAGCTGATCGGCGAGATTCTCAAAGCCCGTCGAGAGCGTATACTCAACGAAGATCCTCGCAACGACAGCGCCGTCGACCGCAAGGTAGAGCGCGGCAAGGCGCTGACCGAGAAGGAGGGTATCCTCCTCGGCATCCGGGGGGAAGGTCGCACCGCGCTCTACCATAAAGGCGCGCGTTCCGACCGAAACGGCACGTACGCCGTCATCGGCGACGGCACCGATATCACAGCTCTCCCTGAGCTCAAGCTCAAGCGGTCCCCCCGCCTCCTCGCACATTTTGGATAGGACCGCGGCAAAGACCCCGCCAAGCCTGCTATAGACGCCGGCGATGAGGCGAAGTGCCTCGTCGAGGCGGAAATCGTCGAATACGTTGATGAGTTTGATCTTCAGATCCGAGGGCTCGAACGCCTCGGTATCGTCGATCGAAAAGACGTTATGACGAGCAACCGAATACGCCGCGCTCTCACCGATCAGGGCGGTTTTCCGAGCGAGAAGCGCCCTTTGCATCCCTGCAAGATAAAGCCGTCTTGCCAAAAGCGCACCCGACGGAAGCGAAAGGAGCGCGCCCGACAGCGCGACACCGATCGGATTCCGACCGTCCTCGAGCACGACTGCCGCAACGAGGGCAAGGGTTGCAACGGCAAGGATGCCAAGGAGCAAAAGGAAGCGCGAATGCGCGTTCTCCTTATGGTCAGCGATATGCTCGTCAAAGCCGTCGGCGTGCTGAAGACGCGCAACGCGAAGGCGCCCCTTCCCGTCAAAGGGCAGAGCCGCAGAGACACCGCGGGGGTCGCCGAGAAGCTCAAGGATCCCCCTCTCAACCTCCGCCTCCGCTGTCTCGACCCAAACCGACGCACAGAGCGAAACCGCGAGTGCAAGCGCACAGAGCAGTCCCCCCGAGACCCCGAGGGCATAGAGCGCGACGTCGTAGATCACGAAGAAAAGAAGCAGAAGGGACAGGATCCCCTCGTAGCGAAGGCGCCCAAAAAGAACCGAGCGCACGCCGAGCGCAACCGTTCTGTAGGCGCAAAGCGAGATCAAAAGCAGAATCTGCAGATCAAGCAGGGCATCCGCACCTGCAATACGGGAAATACCGAGCGGTCGGGTCACAAACACACCGAAGCTCGGGAAGATCTCAACGACGGCAAGGAAAAGCGTCAGCACCGCCGCAAGGCAAAACCGCCATTTTGACGTTGAGATGCGCCCCTCGGCGTCCCTTTGGCGCAGGGCGATCTCATCAAGGGTCAGCTCGCGCACGGGGCGCTGCTTTTTGCTTTTCTTCTTCGCCGCCGCTCCATCGGTCGGCGCATCCGACCCTTCGGACGAGGGATCGGGCTCCCCCTGTGCACCGCTTTCACTATTCTCGCGCGGGAGCTCGGAGGCGGCGTAAAAGGCACCCGTCGTCATAGGAGCATTGCCGTCAAGCTCGGGCGCTAACAAAATGCCCGTCGCATCGTCA
>JAFYMH010000186.1 GCA_017556685.1 Clostridia bacterium
ACCTGACTGTTAATCAGGTTGTCGCTGGTTCGAGCCCAGCAGGGGGAGCCAGAAAAAAAGCACTTGCGAAAGCAAGTGCTTTTTTTAACGAAATTCGCCTTGCGGCGAGTGAAATTTGGCTTCGCCAAGTGAAATAGCTTCGCTGTGAAATATTTGCTTCGCAAATGTGAAGAGGCAAATTTCATTTCACATTGCGACCAAAGGGAGCAATATTTCACAATTCACAAAGTGAATTATTTCACATTCGGCGCAAGCCGAATATTTCACTTAAAGCCTGCCGCAACAAGTTGCGGATCATATAAACGCCTTATAACGCGATCATGTCAACAAAAAACACCGTATCGCAAGCAGCAACCGATCCGCATGACTTTAAGGGGTTAAAATATCCCGATTTTCTTGACAAGATATTACCAAAATGCTATAATTTATTTGTTAAAATGGCGCAAGCCGACAGGCTTGAATTTCGCTTTTTCAAATTGCTTCCCTCTCGCGGGAACTCGCCCAAAATGCTAAGAGTATGGAGACTATCTGCATGAACGACAATGCAATGCTTGAAATCAAACGTTCCCCTCTGATTTCTCAGCACAGGATTGGCGAAACGCTCTCCTTTTCTGACGACGGATATATCGGGATCCCCTATTGCGTTACCACCTATTATAACTCCAAAAACGGCCCTGCTACCCCGGGATATGCAACCCTTGGCGGAACGCCCTTGATGATCTACGTTATCAACACCAACATGCCGCGCATAGGAACCGAGAGCGATGCGAGTATTATCGCTTCCCTGCTTGACAGGGGCTACATCGTTACGGTGCTTGATTATCAAAACAACGAGGCCGCAGTTTCCCCTGCTCTCGAATGGTCAATTCACGCTCTGGCTGAAAAGATCAAAGGCGGAGAGTTCTTTGAGTGCGATTCGCTTTTGCCTAAAGGCGTGTATGGAGATACTCTGATCCTTCCGTGTGGCTGTAACGTTCTTCTGAACTCGGTTTATTTTGAGCTTGACAAGCACGGAACCGACGGGACCCTTGAGGAGATCGTTCGCATTTGGAACGACGATTTCAGATCCTTCAAGGCGGACATGACCGTAAAATGGGTGCGCGAGGACGGCTCCCGAAAGCCTACGCGCCTCGGACCCGACGGAAGCGAGCCGATCTGGTACCGCGACGCCGCGGCAACCGAGGTGGACGAGGAGAGGGGAGAGTATACGCGGATCGGCTATACAGAGGCTGTGGAGATCACCGATTGCGTCAAAAGCGACGGAAGTCCGATCGATCTCGGGCTTTACTATAGCGTCATCTATCCGACGAAGCCCGAGCGAGACGTTCCCGTTATCGCCCATTATTGCTCCACGCAGTATTACCTTGATGCGGCGACGAGCAAGGTCCGCCCTCAGCTTACCGGATTTCTCTTTAACGGATATGCCGGGGGCTATTTCGACTATGCCTATATCCCGATGTGTCGCAACGACCACTACGGATATTTTGACGGCAGCTGGATGCCCGAGCGCTCTGTGACCGGATACAACCCTTCCTTTTCCTCTTACGTCTTTAATACCGCCCAGGTTTCGACCGCCGCCATCCGATATACGCGCTACCTCTCGCTTACCGATCACGACACCTACCGCTTTTCAAACGAACGGATCGGAGTTTACGGTCTCTCAAAAACCTCTTTCGTCACCCATCTTGGCGCGCCGTACCTTTTGCGCAAGCCTCTTGAGATCGGAGACGAGATCAAGGACGAGCGAGAGCTTTCCGAGCGGATTACCCAAAAGCTCAGTGCCTTTTATCAGTGGAGATATCTCCCAAGCCATCACGGAGAGACGAGATACGAAAACGGCAAGACCGACACCTACGCAAGGGACGGCTTTACCGTCAACGGCGGCGAGCTTCAGCCCTGGACCGTTTTCGGCGGTAAGGAGATCCCCTCGGGGGTAGCGGCCGTTTACTCCTCCTGCGGAGCGACTCTTGAATATATCGGTGAAGGACACTCCCCCGTTTTCACCACCGTCAATCTCTTTGACGGCTACAAATCGGGCTATTACAATCAGAACACCCTGATCAACCTTTGCCGATCCCACAACGTGCCCTGCGTTTGGATGGAAGCCGAGCTTGACCATACCCGCTTGGCGTGCGAAAAGGACCTTCATCACGGCGTTGATTTGTACCGTGCGCTCACTTCCTTTTTCGATTATTATCTCAAGGGTGCGGCGCCGTCTCTGCTTTACACCGTCCCATCCGACGGCTCTGCCGATATTCCGACCGTCGAGCCGATCACGCTTCGGTTCGTCGGAGAATTTTCCTCTGACGAGATCGGGCGTATCACCCTTACCGACCGTCAGGGACGCGCCGTTCCGGGGCGTTGGGTGAGCTCCTACGGCGGCACCGTTTGGAGCTATCTGCACGCAACGCTCTCGGGCAAAGAAGCTTATACGCTCAGCGTGCCGGGCGATCTCACGAGCTTAAACGGCATGACGCTTAATACCCCCTATACCGCAACCTTCCTGACCTCCGCCGAGGAGAGCGAGGAACTGCTTCGCGGCGTGCAGTGCATTTCGGCTTCCGGCGATCTTACCTTCTCGGTCACGGTTCCGAATGCCGCTCCGAGCGATCGGCTTTTGATCCGCGTCAAGGCAAGCGGCTTTAACCGTCTTTCCCTGCTCTCCGTAGGAGCGAAGGAGACTCTCGTCGGTGAGGCTCGCGTTTCGGGAGAATCGTACGCCGTCTTTGACGTTACCGAGTTTCTTCGCTCGCACGCCCGGGGCGAGACGCTTTCGCTTCGCCTGAGGGCAGAGGAGACCCCCGACGGCGCATACCGTTACGAGTCAGAGCCTGACGACGACGGCTTTGTGGCAGATCGCTATGCCACCTACGGGAGCGAGATGCTCGGCGGCGCAAGATATGGGAAGGTGACGATGCGCCTTAACGACGGCGATTTTGGGGGATCTCTCAGATTCTACGAATCCCGTCCCGTGCTTCGTCACGAAAGCTGCATCCTCGGCGGCAGACCCCTTACCAAATCGGATATCGGAAGGACCTTCCGTATTTCCCTTGACGTATACGACACGGTATCGCGGTCGATGCGCCTTTACCTGAAGGGCATGACCGATTACGATCCCGAGATGCGCGATATCACGCTCTATCGCTATCGAACCGAGCGCTTTTGCGTCAAAGAAGATCATACGAAGCGCATCCGCGACTATAGTCGCGTTTGCAAGAACCTGCAAACGAAGCCAAACGAGCTTTGCCGCCTTGAGCTTGAATACAAGGTATACGAGCCGTCCTTTGGTGAGCGGGGCGAGATTTCCGAGGTCCTTTATCTCCTTGCATCTCCAAACGGAAGCAAGGAAAGCCCCATCTACCTTGGAAATCTTAAGGTGAGTGAGGTTGTCACCGACCTTTCGGTCGAGGAGATCTCTCTCCTTTGTACCGAAAGCGACTTGTGATCGCTCGACCGCTTTGATCTGTATCTGAAAGGAATGATGACGTTGAAAGCCAAAATCTACGAGGCAACTGCCCTCCTCTCAACCAAAGCCCTTGAAGAAAACTTCCGACGTCTTTCCGAGGCTGCCGGGCTTGATGCAAAGAGCGTCTTTGCGCTCGTCAAGGCAAACGCTTACGGGCACGGCGCCTCAGAGGTTGCCGAAAGGCTCTATCGCATCGGCGCGCGTCGCTTTGCCGTTGCACGCCTGTGTGAGGCGCGCGAGATCAGAGAGGTCGTTGCAGACAGCGAGATCCTGATCCTCGCGCCGACGAGCGCCGAGCTTACGCCGTCGCTTTTGGAGGGCGATTTCACCCAATCGGTCAATTCGCTTGCGTATGCAAACGAGCTTGCAAAGCGAGTTCCGAGCGGATCGCGCCTGAAGATCGCGATCGCCGTCGATACGGGAATGGGGCGCCTTGGCTTCCCTGCCGTTTTCTCGGACCCGACCGAGGAGATCCTTGCCGTCGCTGAAAACGATCGGCTTCATGCCACCTCGATCTATACCCACCTCCCCGACGCCGACGTCGAGGGCGGCCTTGCCGAGGAATCGGTCGGGATCTTCCGCCGTCAGCTTAACCGTCTTTCGGAGCGCGGGCTTTCTCTGCCGTCCCACTTTGCGAACAGCGCCTCTATTTTACTGTTCGGCAAAGAGGCTCAGCCTCTGATCCGTCCGGGACTTTCGCTTTACGGCTACAATCCCGCACCGCACCTGACCGAGCCTCGGCTTCTTCCCGTCATGCGGCTTCTTGCCCCGGTTTTGCAAATTCGCGAGTTCACCCCCGGCGAGACGGTTGGATATTGCCGTACCTATCGGATAGACGCGCCCACACGCGTTGCGCTTCTCGGCATCGGATATGCCGACGGATTTCTTCGTACCTGCTCGGGCGCCACGGTCACGATCAACGGAGCCCCTTGCCGCATCATCGGGCGCATCTCGATGGATCTGACCTCTGTCGCGATCCCCGACGGACTTTCGGTTGCAGTGGGAGACGCAGCCGTGATATTCGGAGATAACCAAGAGCAGCTCCTTTCGCTTTCCGAGCACGCCAAAACCATTCCGAACGAGCTTCTTGCCGGTATAACCTCGCGCGTAAAGCGCCTTTGGGTCTGATCTCTTGACCTTTGCAATCGTTTTTTCTACGTCTTGCTTTTCCCTTCCCATCAGATTTTTTTCTGATATTTGACAGCATGAATCGGTTATCATAAGGAAAAAAGAAAGGTGGACCCCGTGTATGAAAACAAAAATTGCGCCCGCCGTCGCACACCTTGATCTTTGGGATCTGAAAAGCGCCCTCTCAACGCTTGAGCTTAACGGTGTTGATCTTCTCCACGTTGACGTATCCGACGGAAGCTTTGCACCGAGAATTTCGGGCGGAGCCGAGCTTTGCGATGCTCTGCGCGCGCACAGCAATCTGCCGCTGGACCTGCATCTGAACGTGCTCTCACCCGAGAGGTTGCTTGCGAATCTTACGATCAAAAAGGGAGATCAGGTATCGGTTCGCGCTGACGGCACGGCGCAGCTTTACCGAGTGCTATGCGAAATTAAAAAAAGCGGAGGGCGCGCATTTCTCTCCCTCGGACTTTTAACACCCCTCACGGCGCTGACAGAGGCGCTCCCTTACATCGACGGTGTTCACCTTTCCCTCGCAGACCCCCTTTATCCGACGTCAAGGATGCCGAGCGGAGCTATCGACAAGATCGTTCGCATCAGGTCGCTTCTGAACGAAAGCGGACACGGGTCGACCGAGCTTGAGGTCGAGGGCTTTATGAGCTTTGAGAACGCCGCGAAAATGAAGAAGGCGGGGGCAAGCATTTTTGTCGGCGACGCCTTTGGTATTTTTCATCGGGATCAGACCCTTGCAGGTGGGATCGTACGGCTTCGCAATGCGGTTTTAGACTAAAAAAATAAGAAACGCGCGCCAAATTGGCGCGCGTTTCCTGTTTTATTCCCGACCGCTCCAGCAATAGGTGCAAAGACACTCGGGATCCATGCCCGTTGCCTTGATCGCATCGTCAAGACGATGATAGCGAAGGGTCGTAAAATGCAGCTCGTCGCAGATCGCGTCAACCATCCGACGGTATTTATCGCCGTCGGGATCGACGTACTCAAGGACCGTTTCTGTATCCGGCTCCTTACCCTCAAGGCGCGAAATGACACGACGGGTGATGAGCTCGGAATCCGAATCGGATCTCGAAAAATTGAGGTAACGGCATCCGAAGAGAAGGGGCGGGCATCCAACGCGGATGTGGACCTCCTTTGCCCCGCTTTCGTAAAGGAATTCGGTGGTCTCGCGAAGCTGCGTTCCGCGAACGATCGAGTCGTCGATCAGAAGGAGCCGCTTTCCGTCAATCAGATCATGCAGGGGGATCAGCTTCATTTTTGCGATCAGGTTGCGCTTCGTTTGATTTGGGGGCATAAACGAGCGCGGCCAGGTCGGAGTATATTTAATGAACGGACGCGCATAAGGGATGCCTGACGCGCTTGAATAGCCGATGGCGTGCGCGATTCCGGAATCCGGAATTCCGGCAACGATATCAGGCTTGACGTCGTCACGGCTCGCAAGCAGACGGCCGCACCGATAGCGCACCGACTCAACGCCGATTCCCTCGTAGGAGGAGGAGGGATATCCGTAGTAGATCCAAAGGAAGGTGCAGATCTTCATCTTCTTCCCCGGCTTCACGACGGTTCTGACTCCCTCGGGAGAGAGCACTGCGATCTCCCCGGGACCAAGCTCGCGCAGAGGTCGGTATCCGAGATTGAGATATGCGAAGCTCTCAAAGCTTGCACAGTATGCATCCGCCTTCTCACCGATGGCGATCGGGGTTCTGCCGTACTTATCACGCACGGCATAGATACCAAGCGGCGTCAGGATGAGCATACTGACCGAGCCGTCGATCATCTCCTGCGCATACCGAATCCCGTCGATAAAGTTCTCCTTCTGATTGATGAGCGCGGCAACAAGCTCGGTTGGATTCACCTCTCCGCTCTGCATCTCAAAGAAATGCGTCGTTCCTGCGAGAATATCGGAAACGAGCTTGTCGGCGTTATTGATCCTTCCGACCGTCGTGATCGCATAGGTCCCGTGATGCGAGCGGATCAGAATCGGCTGAGCCTCGAAATCCGAGATGCATCCGATGCCCATCGTTCCGCGCATCGTGCTTGATTCCTTTGCGAACTTGGTTCGGAAGGGGGCGTTTTCAATATTGTGGATCGCCTTATCAAAGCCAAACTCGGGATGATAGGTCACCATGCCCGCACGTCTGGTTCCCAGATGCGAATGATAATCGGTTCCGAAAAAGAGGTCAAAAACGCAATCCTCACTCTTCGAAGCCACGCCGAAATAGCCACCCATAGATATACCTCACAGGATCAAGATACCCTATTATAGCACATCCTCGGGAAAAAGAAAAGTTTTCGAGTCAAAAAATCTCATAAATTCCTTCTTTTTTTCGATAATTTCCAAAAAACTCTTGCAAGAATCGGGCGACGTTGGTATAATGTTAGCATTCCGCTTCATGAAAGGACAGCTTATGCTCAAGGATTTTCAGCCCATGCTCTTCCGTTCGCTCAGGGGCTACACAAAAAAGCAGCTTGCGAGCGACGTGATCTCGGGAATCATCGTTGCAATCATTGCCCTCCCTCTCTCGATCGCGCTTGCGATCGCCTCGGGCGTCGGAGCCCAGGAGGGACTTTATACGGCGATCGTTGCCGGCTTTCTGATCTCCTTCTTCGGAGGAAGCACGGTTCAGATCTCAGGTCCCACCGCAGCCTTCGCCACCATCGTTGCAGGCATCGTTGCGTCAAAGGGACTGTCAGGCTTGATGCTCGCAACCATCATGGCAGGTATTCTGCTCGTTCTGATGGGTCTTTTCCGTCTCGGCTCTCTGATCAAATACATCCCCTACACCATCACGACCGGTTTTACCGCAGGAATCGCCGTCACGATCCTTGTCGGTCAGCTCAAGGATTTCTTCGGGCTCACCTACCGTGAGGGCGTTTCGCCGATCGAAACGGTTGAGAAGCTCGAGGCGTTTTTTGGGCATCTTCCGACCGTCAACGGATACGCCATCCTCGTTGGCGCGATCAGCCTTCTGATCCTGGTCGTCTGGCCCAAAATCAAATACGTAAATAAGGTTCCCGCATCAATGATCGCCGTCATTGTCGGAATCCTTTGCGTTTCGGTCTTTCACCTCCCCGTGAATACCATCAGCGGTGTCAGCGGCGGCTTCCCTGCCTTCCGTCTCCCTGAGTTTTCGTTTAAGCTTGCCAAGGAGGTTCTGCCCGACGCCTTCACTATTGCGATGCTTGCCGCGATCGAGTCGCTTCTCTCTGCCGTTGTCGCGGATGGAATGACCAATACGAGGCATAATTCCAACACCGAGCTTGTCGCACAGGGAATTGGAAACCTCGGCTCTGCCCTCTTCGGAGGGATCCCCGCAACCGGCGCGATCGCCAGAACCGCCGCCAACGTCAAAAACGGAGGCCGTACGCCGATCGCAGGAATGGTCCACGCCGTGGTACTGCTTCTCGTTCTGCTTCTTCTGATGCCCTACGCTTCCCTGATCCCGATGCCCGTGATCGCGGCGATCCTTTTCGTCGTTGCGTACAATATGTGTCAATGGCGTCCCTTCGTTCGCCTGATCAAGACCGCCCCCGCAAGCGATATCTTCGTTCTCGTTTTGACCTTCGTTTTGACCGTCGTCTTTGATCTCGTCGTTGCGATCGTCGTCGGGCTCGTGCTTGCCTGCATCTTCTTTATGAAGCGGATGGGGGACGAGACCACGGTTCGCTCCTGGATGAAGCCTGAGGAAAAGCCGCAAGATGCGACTCGCCTTCTTCCCGTCCCGAAGGGAGTTTCGGTTTACGACATCACGGGTCCCCTCTTTTTCGGCGTTACCGATCGAATCGCCACCATCGGCACCTCGCTTGACTTGACCCGCTGTATCATCCTTCGCATGAAGGGCGTTCCTGCCATTGATGCGACCGCCATCAACGCCCTTCTCGATCTTTACGAGCGATGCAGTGATGCCGGCATTGCGCTCATCCTCTCGCACGTCAACGAGCAGCCGCTTGCCGCCATGAAGCGCTCCGGATTCGCGCAAAAAATCGGCGAGGATCGCATCTGCTCGCATATCGACGATGCACTTAGCCTGGCCTGCATCCTTGTGAGCGAAGAGACCGATCCAAGCTAAAAAAATCAAGGGGCTGTCACATTTGACGAGACCGAAAAAATCCGAAGGATCAAACCAAAAAGGAATCTCACATAGTGAAAGAATTCGCTTTGTGAAGCTTTTAAGGTTGAAATCCTTCGGATTTCTTCATTTTATTTCGGATTTTTTCTACCGCCGTTTGCTCCCTCTCGCCGTATATAGATACGGCTTCGGGTCGCAAACGGCGCTTCTCACCTAAATCTGATGCGCGCCGTTATAGCCTTTTTTTCTTCCATTTTCCAACTGCGTAAAAGAGGACCGTCAAAAGCGCACCGACCGACCAGCTGATGAGTAGGGAGACGTGGACGCATTCAAAGCGCCCGTTCGGAA
>JAFYMH010000187.1 GCA_017556685.1 Clostridia bacterium
CTCTTCTTTGATTCCTCTTACCTTGAAAAATTCGTTGCCAACCGCTTTGAGATCCTCGACCGCGTGCGCAGTAAGGGGCACGACGGACTTTCGGCAACCATCTCGATGGGTGTCTCCCGCGTATCCGGCTCGCTTTCGGAGCGGCAGGATGCGGCGCAGTCGGCGCTCGACCTTGCCCTGCAGCGCGGAGGCGATCAGGTCGTATATAAGCACGAAAGCGGAATCGAGTATTACGGAGGGCGTACCAAGGCGGTCTATAAGCGCACCAACGTCAAGGCGCGTACGACCTCCCGCCAGCTCGTTTCGATGATCGAGCGAAGCTCGAACGTCGTCATTATGGGACATTCCTACGGGGACTTCGATTCGATCGGCGCTTGCGTCGGTATGGCGCGGCTCGCAATGAGCCGAAAGGGTACGGACGAGGTCGCGATCGCACTTGACACCTCAAACCCCAATATCCGCTTTAGCATCGACAAGGCGCTTGAGCTTGACGATTATCACGGAATGCTTCTCTCAGAGAAGGAGGCGGCGGAGCGCATCGGAGAAAATACGCTTCTCGTCGTCGTTGACGTCAATAATCTCGCCTACGTCGAGTATCCCTCGCTGATCAAGCGCGCGCAGAGCATCGCCGTCGTTGACCACCATATTCAGACGGCGGAGTTCCCGCCGAAGGTCAAGCTTGCCTATATCGAGCCGTCGGCATCCTCGGCGTCCGAGCTGATCTCCGAGATGATCGAGTACGGTGTTTCGGGCGTTGGTCTCCGTAAGGAGGAGGCAGAGCTGCTTCTCGGCGGTATGCTTCTCGATACCAAGCATTTCACGCGAAATACCGGAACGCGAACCTTCTCCGCGGCGCGCTATCTCCGTGCCGAGGGGGCAGACCCTGCCGAGGCAAACGCGCTCTTCCGCGTTGAGGCAGACGCCTTTCACAAGGAGTCACGCTTCATGGGCAACGTCGCGGTCTACCGCGAGCGCATCGCCATCTCCTGCCTTGAGGAGGGAACCGACCCGAGCTACCGCGTGATCGCGGCGCAGGCGGCGGATAAGATGCTGACCATCCATTCGATCGACGCAAGCTTTGCGCTCGTCAAGATCGAGGGTGTCACCTATATCTCGGCGCGCTCGAACGGAACGATCAACGTGCAAAGGAGCCTTGAGCATCTGCGTGGCGGAGGCCATTTCGACGTTGCCGGTGCGCAGATCGAGGACGAGGAGATGCAGAGCACGCTCTCGATCCTGAAAAAGAGCATAGACGAATATCTTGACACCAAGCGCTGATTTCAAACGACACAAACCGAAAGGACAGGCATATCCATGAAAGTCATTCTTTTAACCGACGTAAAGGGACACGGAAAGAAGGATCAGGTCGTCGAGGTCTCGGACGGCTTCGCACGCAACTTCCTCCTTCCTCAGAAGAAGGCGATCCCCGCCGACGCCAAGGCGCAGAACGATCTGAAGGGCAAGGCGGAGGCAAAGCAGTTCCGTCACGACGAGGAGAGACGTGCCGCCGAGGAAACGGCAAAGCGTCTTTCGGGCGTAACTATTCGCATCAAGGCATCCTCGGGGGCAGACGGCCGTCTGTACGGCGCTGTGACCGCCAAGGAGATCGCAACCGAGCTTTCCGCTTCGGCGGGCATCACGGTCGATAAGAGAAAGATCCAGCTCGACGCGCCGATCAAGGCGCACGGAAGCTATCGTATCGAGGTCCGTCTTTTTGAGGACGTCTCGGGCACCTTTACCGTTTTGGTCGAGGCGTAAGCGATGGCAATCGAAACGGATCTTATCAAACGGCTTCCGGCGTCGATCGAGGCGGAGCAATCGGTGCTCGGCTCGATTCTGATCAAGCCCGAAAGCTTTGAAACGGTCGCGGGAATGATCACCTCGGATGACTTCTATATGGAGGAGCATCGCGTGATCTTCAGCGCCATGCAGAATATGTTTCTGACCAGCCGTTCGATCGATACGGTCACGCTTGTGAACGCTCTCGTCTCCGAGGGCAAGCGCGACGAGTCGGGCGGGATCCAGTATATTACGCAGATCGCCCAGACCGTTCCGAGCGCCGCCAATATCAAGGATTATGCGGCGATCGTGCGC
>JAFYMH010000188.1 GCA_017556685.1 Clostridia bacterium
CTCTCTCCGAGGAAAGCGCGGCGGCAACCGGACTCTATCTTCCCGACGGAACCGAGCTTCTTTCGATTTTGATCAAGTCAACCGATCCCAAAGAAAAGGGGGCGACGGCACATGAATGATCCCGAGCTTCAGGAATTCGTTAATCTGCAAAGATCGGCGGAGGACGAGGACTTCACCGAGACGCGGTCGATGAGACGCGCCCGCACCGTCTTTGATTTCGTTGAGATCGCAACTTTCACCGTTCTGATCATCCTCCTTCTCTCCTGCTTCTTCCTTCGTCACGCGGTCGTTGAGGGGGCCTCCATGGATCAAACGCTTGCAGACGGTCAGCATCTGATCATCAGCGATTTTCTCTACTCCCCGAAAAACGGCGATATTATCGTTTTCCAGCCTTTGAACGCCGAAAGCACTGCCCCCTTGATCAAGCGAGTGATCGCGACCGAGGGGCAGACCGTTCAGATGCAGGATGGCGTCGTTTTCGTCAACGGCGTTGCCATTTCCGAGCCATACGTCTATCTTGACGGCGAGATCTCGCCTGATCACGCAAATTACCCCGAAACCCTGATTCCAGAGGGCTACGTCTTCGTTCTCGGCGACCACAGAAACAACTCCAAGGACAGCCGATACGAGGAGATCGGGCTCGTTGACGTGCGCTCGATTCTTGGGCGCGTTATACTGAGAGTGACGCCGTTTAGCAAATTCGGAGCGGTGAACTGACATGCAAACCAAGCCTATCCAATGGTTCCCCGGTCACATGGCCAAGACCAGACGTCTGATCTCCGAATGCCTGTCGGAGGTTGATCTCGTCATCGAGCTTCTTGACTCAAGGATCCCGATCTCCTCAAAAAACCCCGAGATCAAGCGTCTTGTCGGCACAAAGCCCAAGCTCACCCTGCTGACCAAGGCGTCTCTTGCAGATCCCTCCGTGTCCTCAGAGTGGATCGCGGAATATGAAAAGAAAGAAAATACGGCGCTTCTCATTGACAGCATCACCGGCGAGGGAGTTGACAGGATCATGCCCGCGGTTCGCCGCCTTCTTTGCGACAAGCTCGAGCGATACGAGGCAAAGGGGATGACGGGACGCCGCCTTTCCGCTATGATCGTCGGTATTCCGAACGTCGGAAAATCCTCGCTGATCAACCGTCTTGCGGGCGGCAAACGCGCCAAGGTAGAGGATCGCCCCGGCGTGACGATGTCAAAGCAATGGGTCACGACCGATATCGGGCTCAGTCTTCTCGATATGCCCGGCGTTCTTTGGCCAAAGTTCGATGACGAGACCGTTGGACAAAATCTCGCCCTGACCGGCGCGATCAAGGATCAGATCCTCAACGTCGAAACCCTTGCCATGATTCTGTGCGAGCGACTGATGTCGGTTTCTCCGGAGCTTTTTTGTGCCCGATACAAGCTTGACGTGCAAGAGTCGCTTACCCTTGACGGATATGATCTTTTTGAGACCGTCGGCCGAAAAAGAGGCTTCCTTCTCTCGGGTGGCGTTGTCAACGAGAGACGGACTGCAGAAATGCTCCTTGACGAGTTCAGAGGGGCAAGGATCGGCCGCATTTCGCTTGAAAAGCCTCATAACTGAAAGGAGAAGCGATGCCTGACTACCATCTTGAAAAGGAGCTTGCCCTTCGCGGATACAGCTATATCTGCGGAGTTGACGAGGCAGGGCGCGGACCTCTTTCGGGTCCCGTCGTTGCCGCCGCCTGTATCCTTCCGATCGATCTTGACATTCCGATGCTCAACGATTCGAAGAAGCTGACCCCAAAGCGGCGCGAGCTGCTCTATGACGAGATCCTTGATAAAGCGATCGCATATTCGATCGCCGAGGCGTCAAGCGAGGAGATCGATTCTCTGAATATTCTTAACGCCACGATGCTTGCCATGCGCCGTGCCATCGAGGGGCTTTCTCTTGCCGCAGATTTTGCTCTGATCGACGGAAACTGTGCGCGCGATATTCCGATCCCCTGCCAAACCGTTATATCGGGGGACGCGATCTCGGCATCGATTTCCGCCGCAAGCATTCTTGCAAAGGTTACCCGCGACCGCCTCTGTCTTCTCGACGACGAGCGTTATCCCGAGTACGGCTTTGCAAAGCACAAGGGCTACGGCACGAAGGCGCACATGGACGCGCTTCGGCAAAACGGTCCTTGCCCGATCCACCGCCGCTCCTTCCTCAAATTTCTGGATTCATGAAGCCGCCGACCACCTTCCGTACGCGCGGCGACTTCGGGGAAAATGCCGCGGCAAAATTCCTAAAAAAGAACGGCTACCGGATCGTTTCAAGAAACTTCTCCGCGCTTGGATGCGAGATCGATCTGATCGTCACGGATCGGGAGCATCTCGTTTTCGTTGAGGTCAAAACGCGCAGGCTCGATCCGAGCAGTGAAACCATTTTGACCAAGCCTGCGGCGGCGGTTGACCGCGAAAAGCAGCGGCACATCGTACGAGCGGCAAAATGCTATCTCGCACAGAGCGAGCCATGCGGCAAAAAATGCCGTTTTGACGTTGTCGAGGTCTACCTTGATCCCCGTCTTGAAAGAGACAAGGTGATACAGATCCACCACATACGGAGCGCCTTCACCGCATAGGATAAAGCTGACCGCTTTCCGAAACGTACCCTTCCCGACCTGCATATGAAAATCTGACGCCATCGGCGTTTTAGAAAAACCGAAAGGAAAATCAAGCTCATGACGTATACCAGCACCCGTTCCGTAAATCCCATTGCAGTCAGTGCCGCCGAGGCGATCAAGCGGGGCCTTGCGCCCGACGGCGGTCTTTATATGCCGAGCGAGATCCCCACGCTCTCTCATGACGAGATCGGGCGTCTCGCCTCCCTTACCTACCCTGAGCGCGCTGCGTTCGTGATCGGAAAATTCCTGACCGACTATAGCGAAAAGGAACTCCTTGAGGATGCGTGCGCCGCATATTCCGAGGAGAAATTCCCGGGAGGCGCCGCACCGCTTGCCGACGTTGACTCCACTGTAACCGCTCTTGCACTTTGGCACGGTCCGACCTGTGCCTTCA
>JAFYMH010000189.1 GCA_017556685.1 Clostridia bacterium
GATCTCAAGCGGCGTTTCCTCGCGCAAAAGCTCTGCGAAGGCGCGAACCACCTCGGCGCGCGGGCCCTCGGTTCCGTTCATGTTCTTCGGGAGCCCGACGACGATCGCGACCGCATCGCGCGCCGCGGCCTCTGCGGCAACCCGCTTTGCGGTATTGCGCATCCCGTTTTCCTTGATCGTCATGATTCCAGACGCCAGCATTCCCGTTGGGTCCGAAACGGCAAGCCCCGTCCGAACGTCGCCGTAATCGACTCCGAGAACCTTTCCCTTATATCCCATTTTCTTTATCCTTTCGCTTGACTATGATTTACCGACGGAGAGATGTCTAATGAAAAATCCCTTGATCTGCCCCGTATGTAAGGGGGCGCTGATGAAAAGCGAGAGCGGACTCGTATGCTCTGCCGGTCATCGCTTTGACCGCGCCGCGAAGGGCTACGTGCATCTGCTTCCCGGAAACCGCGCTCTGCACGGAGATAACGCCGAGATGATCGCGGCGCGCCGCCGCTTCCTTGAAAGCGGTGCGTACGAGCCGCTCTCAAGAGCAATCTCCGAGGCGCTCGGGAAGCACGTCCCCGAAACGGGAGCGGTGCTTGATGCGGGCTGCGGCGAGGGGTACTATACGGCGCGCCTTGCCGAGGAGCATCCCGAGATGCAGATTTACGGCGTTGACCTCTCGCGGGATGCGATCCGCGCCGCCGCCTCGCGCCCTCCCCTGAAGGGGCAGAGGGTCGAGCTGTACGTCGCCGGGGTCTACGCGCTTCCGTTTGCAAACGGCTCGTTTGATGCGATCGCGTCGGTCTTTTCTCCCTTCGCGGGGGACGAGTTTCGGCGGACCCTCAAATCGGGCGGGATCCTTCTCTCGGTCATCCCGGGCGCAAGGCATCTGATCGAGCTCAAGGGTGTTCTCTACGATACGCCCTATGAGAATACCGTATCGGATTACGCCGTTGAAGGCTTCTCGTTCCTTGAGAAGATCGAGCTTCGGGAGCGGATTTTGCTCAAAACCCCCGAGCAGATCCACGATCTTTTTGCCATGACGCCCTACTATCACAGAACCCCAAGGAGCGGACACGAGCGTCTTGCGGCGCTCCCGTCGCTTGAATGTGAGACCTCCTTTGAGATCCTCGTCTACCGTCGGCTCTGATTAAAGCGTATCCTCATTTGGTAAAAGCACTCGGAAGAGGCTTCCGTCTCCGAGCTTGCTTTCAACCTCGATGCGGCCGCCGTAGAGCTTAACGATCCGCGCCGCAAGCGCAAGCCCGAGCCCGTTGCCCTCCGCCTTGTGCGAGGTGTCGCCCTGATAGAATTTTTCAAAGATGTGCGACATCGTCTCGGGATCCATTCCGATTCCGTTGTCGGAAATCGAAACGATCACGTTTTCATCGGTTTTCTTGCAGGAAATTTCAATCACCCCACCCTCGCTCGGGCAGTACTTGATCGCGTTGCTGAGAAGGTTCTGCCATACGTGCGGGAGCGATTCGGGATCGCAGAAATAGCTGACCTCGTCGAGCTCGATCTTGAGCTCGACGTTTTTCTTTGCCCAGAGATTTTCGAGAAGAAGGATCGAATCCCGAAGCTGCTCTGCAAGATCAACCGTCGCCTTTCCCGTGATAAACTGCTGATTTTCAAGCTTTGAGAGAAGCAGAACGCTTGACGACATTTCGGTCAGGCGGTCGCAGGCGGAGATGATGATCTCGATGTATTCGGCGCGCTCAGCATCCGAAAGATCCGGATTTTTGAGCTCTTTTGCAAACCCTCGGATGGTGGATAGAGGCGTTTTGAATTCGTGGGAGAAGTTGTTGATAAAATCGTTTCGGAAGATCTCAATGCCCGACAGCTCGCGCGTCATGGCGTTGAAGGATTTGATGAGATGGGTGAATTGGTTTTTTTCGTATCGGATCGGCACCTCAACGTTGAAGTTCCCCTTCGCAACCTCCTGGGTTGCAAGGATCATATCGTCAAGGGGTCTGAGCACGAGCTTGGAAACGCCGATCGAAAGGAGCGTTCCGAGAAGAACGCTTCCCGGAAGGCTGACGACGATCAGAACGAGCGGGCTGAAGCCGCTGATGCTTTCGGGGACGGTCAGAACGAGGGCAGTCACAAGTCCGCCCATCAGGATGCCCGAAACGAGCATGATGAGAAAGACCGTACCGATCATCGTGAAGCGGAAGGAGTGGATCAGAGCCCGCAGCCTTCTTCCCAAAAGCCGCAGGAGCCTTGAGAGCTTACGCATCGTCTTTCTCTCCCCTTACTTTGTGTTGCAGTTGACCTTGTAGCCAAGTCCGCGGATGGTAACGATCTCAAAGTCGCTTGACGTGCGGAAGCGCTCGCGCAGGCGGTTGATATGCACGTCAACCGTTCGCTCGTCGGTGTCCGAATCCATGCCCCAAAGCTCGTCCATCAGATGACGGCGTGTGAAGGTCTTTCCGGGGTAGGAAAGGAGCTTGAAGAGCAAAAGGAATTCCTTTTGCGGAAGGATATGCTCTCCCTCTCGGTCGGTGACCGAATAGGAATCGTAGTAAAGGGTCGTTTCCCCGACCGTGATGCTTCTTTCGTGCGCGATCCTGGCGCGGCGTAAAAGCGCCGAGATGCGGAGCAAAAGCTCCTCCTCGTCGATCGGCTTGACCATATAATCGTCGGCGCCAAGCCCGAAGGCGCGGCGCTTGTCGGCAAGGGTCTCCTTTGCCGTCGTCATCAGGATCGGAATGTTGCATCCGCCCTCACGAACCGTTTTGGTGAATTCAAAGCCGTCCATGCGCGGCATCATGATGTCGAGCAGAATGAGATCCACGTGCTGTCTGTCCATGATCCGAAGCGCATCCTCTCCGTCGGTCGCGTCGATCGGCGTATAGCCCCCTCGGCGAAGCACGGTGCTCATCAGGCGTCTGGTGCTGGGATCATCCTCAATGACGAGAATCGCAAACATAAAATTCCTTTCTGTCACGGCACGGCGCGTCGGCATATCCTTTAATGCGGGTTGCGCCCGGCAACTATATAAAAATGAGGGATCGGATCATGTTGATAGGAAGAACTGTCGGTCACGCGCGCTTTGGAGACGGCGTGATCGTTCGGATCGAGGGAAGGCAGATGACGGTTCGCTTTGAGATCGGTGAGCGGCGCTTCGTTTATCCCGACGCTCTTTCGGGGTATCTCACGGTGCGCGAGCCGGATGCCGACTCGGAGGTGTCTTGTCTGCTTTCGGCGTCGCGCCGTGCGCGCGAGGCGCTTGAGAGCCAAAGACGCCTTGAGAGAAAATACCTCTCGGATAGGGGCATCGTCATCTCGGGCTACCGCCAAAGGCAGGAGGATGACGAGGACGGCTTTGATCCCGATCTTTGATGCTGCTACC
>JAFYMH010000190.1 GCA_017556685.1 Clostridia bacterium
CTTTGAGAGATTCCTCAATCCCGAGCGGATCTCAATGCCCGATTTTGACATCGACTTCTGCTACGAGAGGCGCGACCGCGTCATCGGCTACGTCAGGGAGAGATACGGAGAAGAGCACGTCGCGCAGATCGCCACCTTCGGAACGATGGCGGCGCGTGCCGCCGTCCGCGACGTCGGACGGGCTCTCGGGATGCCGTATTCCGAGGTTGACCGTCTCGCCGTGCGGATTCCCCATCACGGGGTGTCGCTTTCTGATGCCGAAAAGCTTCCCGAGATCGCCGAGATCCTTTCGGCATCCGAGAGCTACCGTCGGCTTTTTGCTACCGCCAAGCTTCTTGAGGGCATGCCGCGCCACGCCTCGACCCATGCCGCAGGCATCGTGATCACCGAGCGCGAGGTCTCGCATTACGTGCCGCTTTCGGTCAACGGAAGCACCGTCGTGACTCAGTACGATATGGATACCGTTGCTGCCCTCGGCCTTGTGAAATTCGACTTCCTCGGGCTTCGTTATCTCACCATCATTGACGATGCCGAGCGCGAGATCCGCCGAAGCCGCCCCGACTTTTCGGTCTCGGCGCTTCCGCTTGACGACGCCGGCACCTATCGGATGCTGACAAGCGCCCAGACGCTCGGCGTTTTCCAGATGGAATCGGGCGGAATGCGGCAGGTGCTTCGCCGCCTGTGCCCAAGCTGTATTTCGGATATCATCGCCTGCATCGCTCTTTACCGACCGGGTCCGATGGATTCGATCAACACCTTCATTGCCCGTAAGCACGGCGAGGAGCCGATCGTTTACGCCGTCCCCGAGCTTGCCTCGGTTCTTGATCTGACCTACGGCTGTATCGTCTATCAGGAGCAGGTCATGGAGATCTTCCGCACCCTTGCGGGATATTCCTATGCGCGAGCCGACCTCGTTCGGCGCGCCATGTCGAAGAAGAAGGCAGACGTCATGGCGGCGGAGGAGAGCAGCTTCCTTTCGGGAAGCGCCGAGCGCGGCGTTTCGAGGGAGGATGCCGAAAAGCTCTTTCACGATATCGCAAGCTTTGCCAATTACGCCTTTAACAAGAGCCACGCAACGGCGTACGGGCTTCTGACCTTCCGTACCGCGTACCTCAAATGCCACTTTCCGCGCGAGTATATGGCGGCTCTGCTTACCTCGGTGCTCGACAACGCCCCGAAGCTTGCCGAGTATATCGGGGAGTGCGCACGTCTTGGGATCGCAGTCCTGAAGCCGGACATCCTTCGGAGCCGGGTCGAGTTCTCGGTGTCTGATAGCGGCATCCGCTTCGGTCTTCTCGCCGTGCGCGGGGTCGGGCGGCAATTCCTTCTTTCGGTCATCCGCGAGCGCGAGAAAAAGCCCTTTTCCGACTTCTCGGACTTCATTTCGCGCATGAGCGGATACGACGTTAACCGCCGTCAGGTCGACGCGCTCATCAAATGCGGCGCGCTCGATTGCCTCGGGGATACCCGTCGGACCATGTCGGTCGCCGCCGAAACGCTCCTCTCCGACGCGCAGGCAAAGGCAAGGACGAACCTCGTCGGTCAGCTTGATTTCTTCAGCGACGGCTCGGCGGCTGCGCCCCCCTCAAGCTACGAGCGCTTTGCCGAGTTTGACAAAAAGGACCTTCTCACCTTCGAGAGGGAATACCTCGGCATTTGCTTTTCCGGGCATCCGCTCGACGAATTTTCGGACGATGCGCGAGTGACTCCGCATACCCCAATCTCCGAGATCCTCGGGGCGGTTGACGAGAGTGGCGAGATCGTCGATCCCGCCTTCCGCGACAAAATGAAGCTGACGGTGGTCGGCGTCGTCTCGGAGCGCACCGAGAAGACCACGCGCTCGGGAGAAAAAATGGCGTTCGTCACCCTTGAGGATCGGGTCGGTCAGCTTGAGCTGATCATTTTCCCGAACCGCTACTCGAAATTTGCCCCACATCTCGTTCCCGATGCGGCGCTTGCCGTCGAGGGCGAGCTTTCGGTTCGAGAGGGGGAGGGGCCGAAGCTTCTCGTCACCTCGCTTCGCCGTCTTACGCAGAACCGAGAGAGGGAAGGTGGCGAGCAAAGGGCGGTGACCTTATATCTTCGGGTCGACTCGCTTTCCTCCGACGCTGCGCTTTCGGCAAGGGCGGTGCTCGACCGATCTCCCGGTACGACCCCGATCGTCTTTTTTGAGAAGACGAGTCGCCGCTACAGTGCGTACGTCGGGCACGGCGTCAGGATCACCGAGCTTTTGCTTGAGAGGCTTCGAAACCTTCTCGGCTCGGATTCGGTCGTTCTGCGTTGAAAGTTCCCGGGCGAATCGGCAAATCCTCTTTACAAATCTGTTTTCTTCTGCTATACTATATAATACGGATAAAATTTTCAGTGAATGCTAAAAGCGGAAAAGTGCTCTTTTTCGCTCCGAAAGGCTATTTCAGATGAATAAGAAGCAACAGTATCGCAACCCCGCAAGGGATACGCGCATCGCAACCAAGGGGGATCTGCTCGTCTCGATCCTCCTTGCCTCGGTGATGCTTCTCGTATACATGGGGCTGGTCGAATATACCGAGCTTGCAAACCTTTTTTCGGGTGTGCTTTGCGTGATCGGCTATTTCCTTGCCCTGACCCTGCACGCGGCCCTGCGGCTCAGACGCGATCCCATCGTGCTTGACAACTCGATGATCGCTCTGCTCACAAGTCCCCTCGGTCAGCTCGTTTCGCGTCTGCACGAGCCCGTTATGATCTGCGATGAATTCGGAAACCTCTGCTGGTATAACGAGCAGATCGCCGAATGGGTCGCAGAGAAGGGCATCAAGCTCGGCTCCTCGGTCAACAGTCTGCTTGACGTCGGGGAAAAGCGCCGCGTTAAGCTCGGGGACAGAACCTATTCCTTCGACGCCGTTTCGACCCGCTCGGAGGGCAAGACCTACGTTTTCGTGATCCTTACCGACCGCACCGAGCAGGTGGATCTTGAGAAGCTCTACAGCGACGAGCGGGTTGCCGTCGCGCTCGTTGCGCTCGACAACGTCGAGGAGGTCATGCAGAGCGAGCACGCCAACTTCCGCGATGCGATCGCCGAGGTTGACGAGGCGCTTCGTAACTGGGTCAACTCGATCGGCGGCATCATCAAGTCCTACGATAACGATAAGTA
>JAFYMH010000191.1 GCA_017556685.1 Clostridia bacterium
GGCGAGAAGCGCCGTTTGCGACCCGAAGGTGTATACACATACTCCGAGAGGGAGCAAACGGCGGTAGAAAAAATCCGAGATAAAATGAAGAAATCCGAAGGATTTCCACCTTAAAGGATTCACAAAGTAAATTCTTTCACTATGTGAAATTCCTTTTTGGTTTGATCCCTCGGATTTTTTCGGTCTCGCCAAAGATGCAAAGCCCCGATTAGTTCAGAGTGATGCCGTAGTCGGAAAGTCCCTCTCCGACAAGGGTAATGCGAAGATCGTACGCATCGGGGGTAAGCCCGTACTGTGCAAGGATCGCAGCATCTGCCGCCTCTCTTGAGAGCGAGATCGTGCTTTCGCCAAGCGCGACCTCAAAGCCGCCGAGATAGATCTCGTCGTCGCCGCTGTCAAGGGGACTGTCGAGCTTTGCGCCGACCGCAACGATAAAGGCAACACCCGAGCGGTTCCAGTAGCCGATCACGATGAGGTCGGCTGTCTCGCTTTTGATCTCCTCGAGCACGACGTCTCCGCTTGCGCCGTTTTGGTTGCGAAGCTCACAGCGCGAGCAAGCATAGTCGCACGTTTTCTCATCATAGCACCAATCGTGGTCAAGCGGCTCGCACGCGTACTCGTTTCTATTGCTGACGTATCCGCAGAAGTCGCAGACGTACTCTCCGTAGCAAACGCCTGCCTGCGTGCAGCTCGGGTAGCTCACGTAGCCGTCCTGCCAGGTGCAGTACGCGTCGCAAAGAGACTCGGGCTCGTAGGTCTCGTCAAGATAGAGCTTTCCGTTCTCGTACGCCTTGTGCGTCGTGATGCGGTAGCAGCGTCCGACCCCCTCAAAGAAGTACTCGTGCGAAATAAAGCTCTCGGAATACCATCTATCTCTGCCGACGACAAACTCGTTCTTGCGGTAGTGGTAGGTCTCAAGGCTCACGCCATCCCGTACGGTATAGCGGTATTCGTCAACGTATCTCTCAAGCTCATATCCGCCCGAAACGGTTGCATCGCCGTAGACCTCGTAGTTGATGCCGTAGAAGTGGATGACGTTGCCGTTTTCGTCATAGGTATACACAAGGCAACGTTCGCAGCCCTCACCCTTGCAGTAGCCGCTCTCGTCAAGCTCGTGATCCCAGTTGACGTAATCGTATTCCGAGAAGATCTCACCGCAGACCGAGCAGTACTCCTTGACGTGATACTCATAGAAGCAGGGGACAAGGGTCGGGGCCGGAGTTTCCTCACTTTTCCATCCGCTATGGCTCTTATAGGTATTTGTGAACGTGACGGTCTCCTTGGCGTTCTCGCCGTTTTGGTCACAGCCGAGCAGGATCGTATAGGTTTCCTTGACGATGCAGTTCTCGAGGAAATCGTGCTTAGTGTAAACGGCATAGCGGAAGGAGCAGGCGGGATCGGTCACGGCGCAGGTGTAAAGACTTGCCAAGTATTCTCCGATCTGCACGTTTGAAGAGTCAAGCTCGCAAAGGACGTCCCGCGTCGTGTGATATTTCGTGTATCCGCAGGCGCAGGAGCAGATGCAAAGAACGCCGCCGCATCTCTCCCCGGCTCCGTAATCCGAGAAGTCGTAGATCTCGCACTCGACCGCGTAATGCCCGTAGGTTTCGTACGAGTCTCTGTAGTCGCAGTCGCGGCAGGAGAGGGTCACCAAAACGCCCTGCTCACAGCTCGCGGCGCCGTCAAACAGGGTCACCTGCTCTCTGAGGTTATGCGCAGGCTCGGGGTAGCCGTATGCAAGGCGAAGGGTCTCGGTCGCCGTTTCGCTTAGAGGATCGTAGCCGATCAGAATATTTCTGTACCGGCGGCCCATGCAGTCCTTGACCTCGTAGGTATCGTAGATGCGGATGCAGAAGCCGTCTGCCGAAAGGATGAAGTCGTTTCCGCAAATTCCGCCCTCGTCAAAGGGCTCATCCATATAATTGACCGAGAGGGTAACCCAGGGCATACTCTCACCGCAGGCGCATCCGCGCACGTAGAGCGTGCCCTCTGCCGCGCCGTACTCGGTGAGATCAAGGGTGGCAAGGATACCGTCGCAGTGCCAATAATCCTCGTAGCTCTCAACGGTTTTGCCGCAATCGGGGCAACGCCGCTCGACCCTGATCCCGTCAGAGCAGGAGGCAGAGCCCTCGAGAAGCGAAACGAAGGTCAGAAGCTCGCTTGCGTGCAGCTCAACGGTTCTGTCCGACAGCAGAAGCGAGGCAAGGCTCTCTCCACTCTCGGGGTCGTATCCGATATACGCCGTTTCGATCCGACGTGCCGTGCAGGTCGAGGAGTCGCGCAGGTAGTTGATTTCGACGAGGATGTGCGAGACGACCTCGCCCTTCTCATCGTAGAAGCGGTAGAGCGTGTATCCTCCGTCGGGGCCGTCCGAGCCCTCGCCCGAAAACCATCCGGCATCGACCAAGTCGACCCACTGCCCCTCGGCACCGCAGGCACAGCCGCGCACCGTCAGGGCACCGCTAAGTCCGTACTCGCTAAGCGGAATGACGTTTTGGGCAACCGACTCGTGCCAGTCGACGATGTAGGGGTCGGAATAGGGATTGCGCTTGCCGCAATAGGCGCAGGCGCTATAAAGCGAAACGCCGTCAAGGCAGCTCACAGCACCCGGGATGAGCTCGCCGTAGGTCAGGTAGACGTGGCTCTCCTCTCGTCCGAGATCAACGCGCTCGCTCTCGCTCAAGTAGCTACCGTCAAGCGAGAAGCCGAAGAGAACCGACAGGGTCCGCGAGACGCTGCATCCCTCTCTCGTTTCGGCAAGGCAAAGCGCAAGATACTCGCCCGTCGCCTCGCTGATATATACCTTATGTCCGCGTCCGCCAATGCCAATCTCGGTACACCAGACGTAGCCGTCCACCGAAAGGTAGGCGTCGCTATACTCTCTGCCGCAGGCGCACCTTCCATGATGCACCGCGCCGGAGGTGCCGTAGGGGGCAAGGTCGATCAGGATCTCGTCAAAGATTTCGTGCCAGTAGATCTCCTGTCCCTTCGCGCCGACTGCTCCGCACTCGGTGCAGTAGCTCGAGATCAAAGCGCCCTCCTCACAGCTTGAAGCACCCGGGAAAAGGGTCGCCTCGGTCTTCCAGCTATGCGCTTCCTCCTCGCTCGTTTCCCTGATCTCGGGCAAAAGCGAAGCTTCGTCGAGGGTCACCTTGACCGTACGCTCCTTGACCGTGGTACATCCGTTTTTCTCGTAAAGCTCACGGATCGAGATCACAAGAGCGCAGTCGGGGCAGGAGTAGAGATACTCGGCGCCGACCGCATCGGCCGTCGGATGGTCAAGGTATGCGCCGTTTTTGTCAAGGTATCTCGTTTCGCACTCCATCGAATCGAGCATACCGAGATCGTAATAATCGCAGTACGCGCCGCAAAGACAGCCGTTGTATTCGAGCTTATGCCACTTGCAAAGCCCCTCGACCGTCTCGGGGTCGATAAAGATCCTAAGGCAGGGCTCGTGCCCAAAATCGGTCCACTCGTCAAGGATCTCGCCGCAGGCGGTACATTCGGTGCGGTAAAGGATACCGCCCGTACAATCGAGGGCACCGGGTGCAAGGGTTGCCGTTTCCTTGACGTCAAGATGCGAAAGCTCGTACTCGTCGATCTGCTCATCCCCGCACTCGGTGCAGACGTAGACCTCAGAGACCGTCTCGCCGCAGGCATCCCCGATGTGAGAGCGATCCTCGTCAAGGCGGTAATCGTGCATCGTGCCGTAGTAATTGACGTCGATCAGGGTCGAGCCGTCGCTTGCGCGGTAGAAGAAGAACAGGACGCTATCCGATTCGTAGCCGTGGGAGTACCCCTCGTAGTCGCATCTGTCAAGGAGCGCGCCGCCCTCTTTGTCGTAGTAGTAAACGCGGGTGAGGCTTCTCTCAGAATAGTCGATCTCGACCGAATAGCCGACCCGCAGGTAGCCCATGCAATCCGGCTCGACCTCGATCATCGCCGCATCCGAGAGGTAATAGGTGACCGTGATCTCGGTGACGTAATACGCCTCGTAGTAGCGCTCTGCCTGCTCCTTATCCGGATCCTTACCCTGCTCCTTATCGTACTCCTTATCGTAGCGGGGCGTGTAGTCTCCGAAGGGCGCGTCGCCATAGCCGTTTTGCGCCAGCTTCTCCTCGCTTCCGACAACCGTGATCGAAAGGACCTTGCCATTTCGATCGCGCTCGACGGTTACCGTATAGCCCTCGCCACGATAGACCGAGATCTCCCCGCCCGAGAGGAAGGGAAGCTCGACGTAGCCGCGGATCCTGTCAAGTAGGGCATCGTAATCAAGCTCGGTGTGCATGCCCTTCTCAAGCGAGAGCGCAAAGCCACCTTCTGCATCAAGGGCATCCGCAAGGGTTGCGTTGATCAGTCTACCCGATGCGTCGACGGTAAAGGAGATGCGATAGGCACGCACAAGAGAGGTGAGCATCTCGGTGAGCATCGACAGCGAGTCGCTTGTCGCATCCCCCTCTGCCATGCTCTTTTTGATCCCCTGATCGGTCTCGTCGGTCATCTCGTCGGAGGGGATGCGATCGCCGCTAGCATATACTGCCGAAAGAAGATCAAGGACGGTCATCTCATACGCGCTCTCAAGGTATGCGCCTATCATCGCGGGAAGCTCCTCGGGGGCAATATTCAGCA
>JAFYMH010000192.1 GCA_017556685.1 Clostridia bacterium
GATGCGCATACGCACGCCGCGATCAAAACCGGCATGGTCGATTCCAAATTCGGGCTTCCGATCGTAACGGGGCAGGCGCTTATGCTTACCGACTATGCGCTCTCGCTCCCCGCCGTCGAGCTTGTCGGCTTCCATTGCCATATCGGATCGCAGATCTTTGAAAGCGCCCCCTTCCTTGAAGCGGCAGACGTGATGCTCTCCTTCCTCGCAGAGGTGCGTGACTCCCTCGGCTTTACCGCCACGGTTTTGAACCTCGGCGGCGGCTTTGGCGTCCGTTACGTCGAGAGCGATCCCGAGATCGATTATGAAGGGATCCTGTCTGCGGTCGGTGTGCGCGTGCGCGAGACTGCCTCGGCGCTCGGTTTCCCGATGCCGACGGTTCTGATCGAGCCCGGCAGAAGCATGGTTGCCGATGCCGGCATGACCCTTTACAGTGTCGGAAGCGTAAAGACCATCCCGGGATATCGAAGCTACGTTTCGGTCGACGGCGGTATGCCCGACAACCCGAGATACGCGCTTTACGGCTCTGCCTATACGGTTATCAACGCCTCGCGTGCTGATGCTCCCGCCGATCTCGTTGCAACGGTTGCGGGAAGGTGCTGCGAGAGCGGCGATATTCTCCAGGAAAACGTTTCGCTTGCCACCCCCGTGCGCGGTGACGTCCTTGCCGTGCTCGTGACCGGTGCGTATAACTATTCGATGGCGTCAAATTACAACCGTATTCCGCGTCCGCCCGTTCTGATGCTCTCAGACGAGGGCGTGCGTGTAGCTGTGCGCCGCGAGACCTACGACGATCTTCTCTCGCTTGACAATTAAAATCTGATGCGCCCCACAAAAAGAGGCTGTCTCAAATTTGAATTTGAGACAGCCTCTTTTTAACGTCTTAATACTTTTTGAAAATTCTGCTCCCATAGCGGCGGAGCAGAAGGAGCAGGGCAAGTCCGAGCACGCCCGAGGACAGAAGCTCGCTTACGCCGATCGAAAGGAACAGAAAGGGAAGAACTTCCTCTGATCCGCAGGCAAACCGCAGAACGAGAGGGATGATCACGGTGTTCGAAACGATATTCGGAATCGGAACGAGATACACAAGCCTGCGAAAAAACCAGGCAAGGATCGCTCCGATAAGGGTTGCGAGCGAGCCGAAAACGACGTCCCAAGGAGCACAACCGGAAATCAGATTGGAAAGAAGACACCCAACGGTCAGTCCCGGGATCGCGGCGGGGGTGAAGTAGGGGAGCACGGCAAGCGCTTCTGAGAGCCTGAGCTGAACGGCACCGCTTGAAAAACTGAAGGTCAAAAGGGTCAAAAGAAGATAGAGCGCGGCGATCATTGCCGCTTCCGAGAGGTAACGGGTGCGAAAATACGGTTTCATTTGTTGCTCCTTAGTTTTGTTTTAGGTGAGGATGTTGCGAACTCACCGAGAGGTATTATAGCAGAGCCTATTTCTTTTTTCAATGCTTTTTTTGAATTCGCTTGTATAAATTTTCAAAATTCGGGAAATCATTGAGCATCAAAAACAACATGGAGGAACCCGCCTTGAAAACCGTCTTTGCCTGTATGCTCACGCTTTTCATCTCTGCGCTTTTGCTTGCCGCGCTCCCGATCCGCGGCGAGGAGGAGATCTATCGGGACGTCATTCGTCTGCACGTGCTCGCCGCCTCGGATTCTGAAGACGATCAGAGGAAGAAGCTCCTCGTTCGCGACGCCGTCCTTATGCAGTACGGCGATCTTCTCGCCACCGCCGAAAGCCGAGAGGAGGCCGAGGAGATGCTCGACGAGGAGATGCTTGGTCAAATCAGAGAGACGGCAGAGGGGGCACTTGACGGAGAGAGCGTTACGGTCTGTTTTTCTCTTGAGGACTATCCGACGCGTACCTACGGCGATTTTTCCTTGCCGGGGGGCAAATACCTATCGCTTCGCATCCTGATCGGAGAGGGGAAGGGGAAAAACTGGTGGTGCGTGCTCTATCCTCCGCTCTGCACGGCAGGTGCGGTCAAGGATATGGACTATGCCTTAAGCGACGCCGAATACGATCTGATCCTTGGCAGCACCAAGGGCTATCGCATCCGCTTCAAGGCGCTTGAGGTGCTCTCGGCGCTCTTTGACCGTTAAACCCTATAAAGAAGTAAAGAAACGGTAAAATTATCGCGCATTCTCTTGCAAGTTTTTCGGCTTCGTGCTATGATGTAGAAAAAAGCCGCAGCTTAAGCATTGTGAAGGGGAAAGCCATGTACGATCTCAGATCATCATCTGTTTGCAGGTATCCGACCGAGGGGGAAAGACCGCTTTCCCTGCCTCTTTTGCTCTTTTCCGCGCTCGTTATCCTGTTTATGAGCTCCTCTCTTCAAACGCTGATTTTGGTCCCCGCCTTTATTTTCTCAAATTATCGCGCCGTCCTTTCCTTAAGCGAGAGCGAGACCTTTCTCGAGGAGCTTTTGACGCTCTACGAGCGCTTTCTGCAAAGCGACCTCAGCCTTCTGGTCCAGCTTTTTGGGGGCGCCTTTACCCTTGCGCTTACCCTCGTTTTCGTCCTCGCGCTTCTTCGGCGCAAAGCCGGATCCCTTGCACTTTTCAAAAGAGGTGCCGCAGCGAAGTATCTTTTGGGACTCGTTTTCGGCGGTGCGCTTTTTGCGGCGTGCTTTGGGCTTGCCATGGTGAATGGATCGTTTAAGCTCGCCGGTACGGCATCCCCCGTGCCGATCGGGATGCTCGCCCTTCTCTTTTTCGGATACGTCGTGCAGGCGGCGTCTGAGGAAGTGCTCTTCCGCGGTCTTGTGATGTGCGAGCTTGTGCGGCGCGGCGCGCCCGCCAAGGCGGTTTTGTTTAGCGCCGGGCTCTTTGCGCTCGTGCATTTTTCAAATCCAGAGGTTGGCATCGTTGCGCTTTTGAATCTGTTTCTGTTCGGTGTGCTTGCCGCCCTTCTCGTGCTTCGAAGCGGGAGTCTGATCGGCGCCTGTGCTCTGCATACCGCATGGAATTTTACCGAGGGGCATATCTTCGGATGCTCCGTGAGCGGTCTTTTCACCGAAAGCTCTGTTTTTCACTTTGAGGCGCTTTCATCGCACTCGCTGACCAACGGAGGAGGCTTCGGTCCCGAGGGCGGCATTGCCGTGACGGTGGTTTTTCTTCTCGCGATCCTGCTTCTGCTCGTTTTCCCCTCCCGATCGACGCGCTCTGCACTCGACTAAAGCCCCGGTCCTGAAGGCAAAAGAAAGGAGAAAAGACTTGCGCCGTCTCGTTTTTACCCGTTCGCTTCGCGTTTCGCTTCTTCTGTGCGGAGCCTCGCTTTCTGTTTTTCTGCTCTCGCTTTGCTCTCCTGCCGTAGCGGACGTCGTCAATTTTTATCTCGGCGGAGCCCTGCGTGCCGTCCCAAGCGCGATCTTTGCTCTCTTTCCCTTCTCGGTCATAGAGATCCTTTTGATCCTTGCCGTTCCCGCGGCGCTGGGCTTTTTCGTTTTTCTTTTTTTGAACGTTCGCAACACGCGCCTTGTGGCACGTTCCGTATCGCTGATGCTGACGGTTTCGCTTTTGCTTTTGTCAAGCTATCTTGTTACGGTTGCCTGCGGATACCGAACGACCCCGCTTTCAAAAAGGCTGGGGCTCCCTGAAACCGAGGTAACGGTCGAGTCGCTTGACCGTGCCGCGCGCGCCCTGCTCAGCGAGGCGAAGGCGCTGGAGAGCGAGCTTGTCCGTGATGAAGGCGGGGTGTCGGTCATGCCCTATACCTACGACGAGCTTTCAGAGCTGCTTGACCGCGCCTATGACGAAATGAACCGGATCTATGCTCTGACGCCTCCGTCGGCAACCCGTCTTAAGCCCGTGCTTCTCTCCGACCTGATGAGCCGTGCGCGCTTTGCGGGGATCTGGTCGTACGTGACGGGGGAAACGAATATCAACGTCAACCCTCCCGACTACTGCATCCCCTTTACCGCGGCGCACGAAATGGCGCATCAGAGAGGGGTCGCACGCGAGGATGAGGCAAGCTTCGTTGCCTTCCTTGCCCTTTGCTGTGCGGATTCCCCATACCTTCGCTATACAGGGTACGTCGGACTTTTCGAATACATCGCCTCTGAGCTTGTGCTTCTTGATTCCGAGGCGTATTTTCAGCTTGCCGGGGATCAGCTGCTCACAGGTGCGATCATGTCCGATATGCGTGCCTACAACGCATATTACAGCGAGAA
>JAFYMH010000193.1 GCA_017556685.1 Clostridia bacterium
CCTGCCGCCGCGGTCTTTCAGGAATACAGGCTCTTCCCTCATCTGACTGCCGCAGAAAACGTTGCCGTGATCAGAGAACGCATACGCGAGAACCTCCCCGATGCAAAAGCCCTGCTCTGCCGTCTCGGTTTTACAGACGAGGACACAGAGCTCCTTCCGTGCGAGCTATCGGGCGGAATGAAGCAGCGCGTTTCGATCGCACGTGCGCTCTTTTCTGACTCGAAGATCCTGATCCTTGACGAGCCGACAAAGGAGCTTGACGAGGCATTAAGAGAAGTCCTGTACGGTCTTCTCAAGGAACGTGCCGAGAGCTCCCTGATCCTTCTCTCGACCCATCGAACCGAGGAGACGGCTCGCCTCGGAGCAAAGCTGATCGAGCTGAAATAAAGAATCTGCCGCAAATGCACACTCGCATTTGCGGCAGATTTTATTTTCTTGGGGACTCGCTCAAAGTGAAGGTAAACTCACAGTATTTTCCGACCTCGCTATCGACCGAAATGCTCTCTCCCTGCGCCTCCATAATGGTTTTCGCAATGTAGAGACCAAGCCCCGCTCCGCTCTTATCGAGCCCGCGACTCTTGTCGGTTTTGTAGAACCGATCGAAAACGAATGGCAGATCCTCCTTTGGAATGCCAACGCCTTCATTAAAGACCGAAACCGAAATCCTCTGTTTTTCACTTCGTCTGATCGCGATCCTGTATTTCCCACCCTCGTTTGAAAACTTGATCGCGTTATCGCAAAGGTTATACAGAACCTGATGGACGGCATCCTTATCCGCGAAGGCAAGAACCGTATCCTCATCGCTCTCAAAGGAAACGTCAAGGCGCTTCTCATCGATCTTCTGCTCGAAAGAGATGAGGATCAGGCGCGCCATCTCGCAAACGTCGAAGGTCTCAGGAAGGAACTTGCGGTCGCCCGATTCGAGCTTTGAGATATCAAGAAGCTCGGTCACAAGGCGCGAGAGGCGATGAACCTCGGTTGAGATAATAGCGAGATAATGCGCGTGCTTTTCGGGGGGGATCGCTCCGCTGTTGATCCCGTCGATAAAGCCCGCGATCGTTGTCATCGGGGTTCTGAGATCGTGTGAAACGTTGGCAAGGAAGGAGTTTCGCATCGTCTCAAGGTGATGAAGCGACTTCGCCATACTGTTGACCGCGGCGGAAAGCTCGGAGATCTCGTCGTTGCCTCGCACGACGATCTGCGGCTCAAAATTCCCCTTTGCATATTCCTTAACCGCGCTTTTCATATGATTCAGGGGGCTGATGATGCGGTCGCTGATAAAATAAACGGCAATAAAGGCGGCAAGCATGACCCAAAGCGAGGTCATAATGATGGTTTCGGTCATCACCTTGACCAGCGCCTCCTCTCTTGCCGACGAGGAGCAGACGAAGACGGCGCCGACCGCCGAGTCATCCGAGGCTCGAACCGAGTACGCCGAGACGAGATGCTTATCCGCGAAAAGCTTAAGCGTCGTGCGATCGCTATAGCCCTCGCTCGCGAAAACGCGGCTCATGACGCTCGTGTCAACGGTAAGCTCGGCGGCGATACCGTCGTTGTGGGATCCGGTTAAAAGGACCCTGCCGTCCCGATCGGTCAAAAAGAGGGTAAGGGACGTGTCGCTCTGAGCAACGGCATCAAGCAGGCTCTTAAAATGCTCGCGGTTTCTCTGAACGTACTCGGCAAAGGGAACGGCTCCGTCCTCCTTTACGTAATCGCCTTCGACGATGGTTTGCGCCGTTCTTGCAAACCAATCAATGCTTTCCTTTTTGGAATCCGAGGCATAATCGGTCACCATCGAGGCAACGATCAGAGCCACGGTCAAAAAGCTGACGAGTATGATCGCGGCAAACGCCGTCACGTATTTTGCAAATACACTTTTAAACATCTCAACGCCTCCGTTGATACTATTATACAGTGAATAATTAAAAAAGTAAATAATTTTTTATAAACAATTGACTCAACTTTCGCTTTGTGGTAAAATAGCAAGAGAATCCTTGCACTTTTGCAACTTTATGAAAGGAACCTTTACCATGAAGCCCGTTACCAGATTTGCCCCGAGCCCCACCGGCTATATGCATATCGGAAACCTTCGCTCTGCCCTGTACGCCTTTCTGCTTTCAAAGCACGAGGGCGGGACCTTTATCCTCCGCATTGAGGACACCGACCGTGAGCGCTTCGTCGAGGGAGCAACCGACGTGATCAAAGAGACCCTGAAAATCACGGGACTGACCTATGACGAGGGACCGGACGTCGGCGGAGAGCACGGGCCGTATATTCAAAGCGAGCGCCTGCCGATCTACCGTGAATATGCAAAGAAGCTGATCGATCTCGGGCACGCGTATTACTGCTTCTGCTCGAAGGAGCGCCTTGAGTCGCTTCACGGAGAGGACGGCGTCGGCGGATACGACCGCCATTGCCGCAACCTGACTCAGGAGGAGATCGACGCAGAGCTTGCCAAGGGAACGCCCTACGTCATCCGTCAGAAGATGCCGGAGGAAGGCGTGACCTCCTACGTTGACGCCGTTTACGGAGAGATCAGCACTGAGAATAAGGAGCTTCAGGATCAGATCCTGATGAAGGCAGACGGCTATCCTACCTATAACTTCTGCCACGTCATTGACGACCACCTGATGGGCGTTACGCACGTCGTGCGCGGCTGTGAGTATCTGACCTCAACGCCGAAGTACGCCCTGCTCTACGATGCCTACGGATGGGAGCGTCCGACCTACATTCATCTGCCCCTTATGATGGGCCGCGGTGCCGACGGGACCGTCTCGAAGCTCTCCAAGCGCCATGGCGCCGTCAGCTTTGCGGCTTTGCTTGCAGACGGCTATCTTTCCGAGGCGATCATCAACTATATCGCCCTTCTCGGCTGGTGCCCCAAGGGAACCGAAAACGAGTTCTTTACCCTTGAAGAGATGATCCGCGTCTTTACGGTTGACGGCATCAATAAATCGTCGGCTGTATTTGACTACGAAAAGCTTCTGTGGTTCAACGGCGAGTATATCCGCCGCATGACCCCGATGGCATTCAAGGAGGCAGCCCTTCCCTTCCTTGGCGAGCATTCGCTCCCTGAGGACAAGCTTGACATGGTCCTTTCGCTCGTTCAGCCCCGCATTGAAAAGCTTAGCCAGATCCGCGAAAAGATCGGATTTTTCCTTACGCTTCCCGATTACGATGCGACGGCTCTTTTCCCCAACAAAAAGAACAAGGTCACGCTCGAGAATGCAAAGGATCTGCTCCTTGCCGCACGGGATACGCTCTCGGAGGCTCCGGAATTCAAAAGCGACGCCCTCTTTGCCGCACTCGGTGCCAAGGCAGAGGAGCTTGCGGTCAAGGCAGGAGCGATCCTCTGGTGCGTCCGCATCGCCGCATCGGGTCAGGCTGTGACCCCCGGAGGCGCTACCGAGATCCTTGAGGTGCTCGGTAAGGACGAGTCCCTTTTACGCATCGACGAGGCGCTCAAAAAGCTCTCCTAATAATTCCAACTCTTGAAAAGAGGATATGATATGTCTAGGGATATCTCGGTTTTGATCCGAAACGGAATGCCCGGCTTCTCCAAGGGCAAGCGCCGCATTGCCGATGCCATTTTGCATAGCTATGACCGCGCCGCCTATATGACCGCCTCCAGGCTTGCCGAGATGGTCGGAGTTTCCGAGTCGACGGTCGTCCGCTTTGCCAACGAGCTCGGCTTTGACGGGTACCCCGAGTTTCAAAGAGCCGTGCAGGAGCTCGTTAAGACAAAGCTCACGCCAAATCAGCGCATCGACATTACCGAGCAGAGGATCGGAGAAGCGAACCCGATTGAAAAGGTCATGCATTCGGATATTGAGAAGATCAGATACACCCTCGAAAGCATCGACCGCGAAACCTTTTCCGCCGCCGTTGACGCGATCGTCTCGGCACGCAACATCTATATTTTCGGCGTTCGCTCCTCGGCTTCGCTTGCAGGATTTCTGAACTTCAACCTGAATATGATCTTCGACAACGTCAGGCTCGTTCAGCCGACGAGCTCAAGCGACGTCTTTGAGCAGATTCTCGGGATCTCCGAAAAGGACGTTCTGATTGCCATAAGCTTCCCGAGATATTCCACCAAGGTCGTCAACGCTGTCAAATATGCAAGCGACCGAAACGCCTCGGTCATCGCGCTGACCGACAGTACTCTTTCGCCGATCGCCGAGCACGCGACCTATCTTCTGACAGCGCAAAGCGATATGGCATCCTTCGTTGATTCTCTCGTCGCTCCCTTGAGCATCATCAACTCGATCCTCGTTGCTATCACGCAGAAAAAGCGTGATGCCGTCAAGGAGCGCTTTGAGCATCTTGAGCAGGTTTGGGATGAATATGACGTCTATACGAAGCGCTGATATGCCGAAAATTGCCATCGTCGGTGCGGGCGCCGCAGGTCTGCTCGCCGCAGGAACTGCCGCCTCGCTTGGTGCCGACGTTACCGTCTTTGAAGCAAATAGCCGCCCCGGGAAGAAGCTTCTGATCACGGGAAAGGGGCGCTGTAACGTCACGAGCGATTCCACCCTTGAAGAGCTGATCGCAAACGTTACCAAAAACGAGCGCTTTCTCTATAGCGCGTTTTCTGCCCTTTCGCCAACAGATCTGATGGCGCTCATTGAAGAGCACGGCACCAAGCTGAAAACCGAGCGAGGACGCCGCGTTTTTCCTCTTTCGGACAAAAGCGCCGACATCCTCAGCGCTCTCCTCTCCTACGCCAAGGGGGCCAAGCTCGTTTTCGAGCGCGTTCTTGACGTCAGGACAGAGGAGCAAAGGGCGATCGGCGTTGTAACGACCAAAGAATTTATTCCCTTTGACGCCGTCATTTTGGCAACCGGAGGGGTGTCCTATCCCTTAACCGGCTCTGACGGCTCGGGCCTTCGCATCGCAAAGGGGCTCGGACATACCGTTACCCCCCTCATCCCTTCCCTCGTTCCGCTCGTCTCTCCCTCCCACCTCTGCCAAGAGATGCAGGGGCTTTCGCTTCGCAACGTGGCGATCACGGTAAGGGACGGAGATACCGTCGTATACAGGGACTTCGGAGAGATGCTGTTCACGCATTTCGGCGTGAGCGGTCCGATGATCCTCAGCGCCTCTGCCCATCTTCGCAAAACCGATTTTTCAAGCTGTATGCTTTCGATCGATCTCAAGCCCGCACTTGATGAAAAGGAGCTTGACCGGCGTCTTTTGTCGGATTTTTCAAAGGCTCCGAACAAGGATTTTGCCAATGCGCTCGGAGCACTCCTTCCGAGCAAAATGATCTCCCCCTTTATCAGCTACCTAAAAATCGACCCAAGAAGAAAGGTCCATACGATCACAAAAAAGGAACGGCGGGAGATCCTTTGCGCCCTAAAATGCTTTGAGATCCCGATCTCGGGCTTCCGTCCGATTGAGGAAGCGATCGTTACCTCGGGTGGCGTTTCGGTCAAGGAGATCCAACCGAAAACGATGGAGTCAAAGCAAATCAAGCACCTTTATTTCGCGGGAGAAATGATCGACGTGGATGCTTATACCGGCGGATACAATCTGCAGATCGCCTTTTCAACCGGTTATCTCGCAGGGCGCGCCGCAGCAGAAGCTACCCTTCCGATTTGAGAAAGGAACGAACTATGTCAAAGATCAAAATTGCACTCGACGGCCCCGGCGGTGCCGGAAAAAGCAGCGTTGCCAAGGCGGTTGCAAAGCAACTCGGCATCTTCTACGTCGATACCGGCGCCATGTACCGCACGGTTGGACTTTACATGAAGGAGCACGGGATCTCCCCCGAGGATACCGAAGCCGTCATCTCGGCGCTCCCCGGCGTTACTCTTTCGGTCTCTCTCGTTGACGGAAAGCAGCTTCTTTGCCTTGACGGTAAGGAGGTCGGAGACGAGATCCGCACGCCCGAGATCTCGATGTACGCCTCGCGCGTTTCCGCAATTCCCGAGGTAAGAGCCTTCCTTCTCGACACTCAACGCCGCCTTGCGGACGAGCAATCGGTCATCATGGACGGACGCGACATCGGTACCGTTATTTTCCCCGATGCCGACGTCAAGATCTTTCTGACCGCCTCCCCCGAGGCGCGCGCAAAGCGCCGCTATGACGAGCTGATCGCAAAGGGGACCGCAGTTACCTACGAGGACGTTCTGAGCGAAATGAACGAGCGCGACAGAAACGACAGCTCCCGCGCCATCGCCCCCCTTCGTCCCGCGGACGATGCGATCCTGCTCGATACCTCAAATCTTGATTTTAACGGCTCTGTTGCCGCCGTTGCCGAGATCATCTCCCGCAAAACGGCGCCGGCGCCCCGTATGTCGCGCTTTTACCGCGTTCTGCACGCATTGGCGGGTTGGCTGATCCGTTTTCTGTTCCGCATCAGGATCTCGGGAAAGGAGAACGTCCCAAAGCAGGGTGGGTACGTCGTTTGCGCAAACCACGTCGCTCTCGTTGACGTCTTTACCCTCGGTGCCTCCTTCCCCCGTCAGCTTCGCTTCCTTGCAAAGAGCGAGCTTTTCCGCATCTCGATCCTCGCCCCGCTGATCCGCTCGCTCGGCGCCGTTCCCGTTAAGAGAGGAAGCGGAGACGTCAAGGCGATCCGCAGCTCTGTCGAGATCCTAAATCAAGGATCGCTCTTCTCGATCTTCCCTCAGGGGCATCGCTATCCCGGCGTTGATCCTGCAGACACACCGATCAAAAACGGCGTCGGCCTCATCGCTTACCGTGCGCAGGCAGGCATTATCCCCGTCTGCATCAAAATGAAAAAGCAAAAGTACTGCCTCTTCCGACGCACCGAGGTTCTGATCGGTAAGCCGATCACCGTCGGGGAGCTTGGTCTTCACGAGAGCGGAAGCGAGGCGTATGCAAGGGCATCCGAGATCGCCTTCAGAGAGCTCTGCAAGCTCGGGGGCTTTTCGAGATCAGACGCATCGGAGAATAACCGATGAAGGTTACGCTTGCCAAAAACGCCGGCTTCTGCTTTGGCGTCAGACGTGCTACCGAAACGGTTGAAAGGCTTCTCAAGGAGGGAAACCGCCGCGTTGCGACCCTCGGTCATCTCATCCACAACCGCCTTTATCTTGAGGAGCTTGCCTCGCGCGGCGTAGTTTCAATCTCGATCGACGAGGCAAGAGCACTTGCAGAAAGCGCAACGAGGGAGCTTCCCGTCACGCTCGTCATCCGCGCCCACGGAATTCAAAAGCAGGAGATGGAGATGCTCTCGGCCCTTGAGCGCGAGTTCCCGTATTTCAGCGTCTCAGACATGACCTGCCCAAACGTCAAGCGCATCCACCGCATCGCCGCCGAGAATACAGATGATTCGACTCTTTTCCTTCTGTTCGGTCATCCGAGCCATCCCGAATCGATCGGCATCATGAGCTATGCAAACGGAGAGAAGGCAATATTTACCGATCAGGCGTCTCTTCTTTCCCTGCTTGACAAGCCCAGATATTCTCAAAAGACACCTGTTTTGGCTTCTCAAACCACGCAAAACCTATTTGAGTGGAAAAAAACTCAAGAAATTCTCAAAAAACTATATACAAATTCAATTTTTTTTGATACAATATGTAATGTTACGGAAATCCGGCAAAACGAGGCGGTTGCTCTGTCTCGGGAATCGGACAGCATGATCGTGATCGGCAGTCACGAAAGCTCGAACACGCGCAAGCTCTCTGATCTCTGCTCAAGGAGCTGCCCGGATACGGTTTTGATCGAGTCGCTCTCCGACCTTGACGTTCGCCGCTACGGACCGAATTTTCGTGTATCAATCACCGCGGGTGCTTCCACGCCCGACGGGATAATATCGGAGGTATATAAAGCAATGAGCATGGAAGAAAAAATTGAGGAAGTAAGCTTCGAGGAGATGCTTGACGGCTCACTCAAAACATTACATACAGGGGAAACAGTCACGGGTATCGTTACCGCAATTGCCGCAACCGGAATCTACCTTGACCTTGGTTGCAAGGTAACCGGCTTTATCGCTACCGAGCAGCTCGCCGAGACTCCTGTAAAGCCCGCCGAGGTGTTCAAGATCGGCGACGAGGTCCGCGCATTCGTCATTCGTGTCAACGATGGCGAGGGTATGGCTACCCTTTCGAAGAAGAGAATCGATGCAGATAAGAACTGGATCGCGATCGAGGATGCCTACAAGGCAGGCACCATCCTTGAAGGTAAGATCGTTGACGCCGTAAAGGGCGGTCTTCTGATCGACCTTAGCGGCAACCGCGTTTTCATCCCCGCATCGCACAGCGGCGTCCCGAAGGACGGCGATCTGACTGCTCTCGTCGGAACCACGCAGAAGGTTAAGCTGATCGATCTTGAGGAGAACCGCAAGCGCGCACTCGCTTCGATCCGCATCGTCAAGAATGCAGAGCGCAAGGAGGCAGAGGCTGCCTTCTTTGCAACCCTTGAGGTTGGTCAGCGCTTTACCGGTACCGTTAAGAACCTCACCTCGTACGGCGCATTCGTCGATCTCGGAGCCGGCGTTGACGGAATGGTTCACAACAGCGAGCTTTCCTGGAAGCGCATTAAGCACCCCTCGCAGGTTGTTTCGGTCGGACAGGAGATCGAGGTCTACGTCAAGGAGCTTGACGTTGAGAAGAAGAGAATCTCTCTCGGCTACAAGACCGAGGAGATGGACGTCTTCTCGATCTTCGCCGCTAACCACGAGGTTGGCGAGATCGTCAAGGCAAAGATCGTTTCGATCATGCCCTTCGGAGCATTCGCAGAGGTTGCCGAGGGTGTTGACGGTCTGATCCACATCTCGCGTCTCTCGCTCGAGAAGGTTGCAAAGCCTGAGGATGTCGTTTCGATCGGTCAGGAGCTTGACGTTAAGATCACCGAGATCGACCGCGAGAACCGCAAGCTTGCCCTTTCGATCCGCGCGATCCTTGAGGATGAGGCAAGAGCTGAGGCGAGAGCCGAGGCAGAGGCAAGACGCGAGGCTGAGCGTGCAGAGCGCGAGGCTCAGGCGAAGGAGGAGGCCGCTCTCCGTGCAGAGATGGCACCCTACATCGTCGGCTCGATCTGATTTTTAAAACAAGTTAAAAAGACGGCGCATCCATTCGGATGCGCCGTCCTTTTTCTTTCATTAATTTGCGGGGGTATCATACTTCGAGAGGGAGCAAACGGCGGTAGAAAAAATCCGATATAAAATGAAGAAATCCGAAGGATTTCAACCTTAAAAGCTTCACAAAGCGAATTCTTTCACTGCGTGAAATTCCTTTTTGGATTAATCCTTCGGATTTTTTCGGTCTCGTCAAATATGACAGCCCCTTTTGTTAATTTGCGGGGGTAATAGTGCTGACCGAATCGCCGGGAACAACGTTTGCGTAAACGAAGTGAGTCCCGTCGGTATCGGTATGGATCTCAAGCTCGGTGGTAACGCCACCGGTCGAAAGCGAAGCGCTCTCCCAGAGGTACGGAATCGTGACCTTGACGGTAAGCGGAACGTCAAAGCGCTCGTCCTCTTCCCCATCGGTCAAACGTATCTCGACGGTATTGTTTACAACCTTGGTCGAAAGCTCGGCACTCGACCACTCGAAATAGTACTTGGTAACCTCGGCAAAGCTTCCGAGCCAAAGCTCACCGCTGTCAACGAGGGGCTGCACGTAATCCATCAGGGCGATGACCTGCGAATCATATACGGAATATCCGCTTGCGTTGGTATTATCGGGAACGATGCTGTGGAAGCCGATCGACGCCCATCCGCCGTTTTTGATCGCAAGATCAACATAATTGGTCCAAGCGCCTACTCCTGCATTGAGACGCTGGGCTCTGGAGGCTGTGTCTGGAAGGAATCCGGTTTTGTTCGAATTAAATGCCGCCGTGTAGCTATTGACCAATATGGTTCCAATGTTATACCGCTCGCTCTGGGTCTTGAACTTATTAACGGTATTGAGCTTCGGAGAGGTGGCGTTGGGCAGAGGCGGATCTCCGCTCGTTTTCCGCATTCCGATGTAGGTATTGTCGCTTTGAACGAGCTGGTTAAAATAATCCGAGGACATGCCGATCGTTCCGCCGGGGCAAACGAAAACAGGCGTATCCTGACCAAGCAGGTCCTGCAGAATCTGCGCAGATGCGTGCAGCTCTTTGATCACGTTGCCATGGGGGAATTTTCCGTTTGCCTCATCGGAGGTTCCGCAGTTTGCATGAGTATGCGAATGGCTTGCGATCTCAATGGCACCGCCCGAGACGTCGAGGATCTTCTTCCAGAAGTCGATCATCGTAGGATAACTGGATGCCTTTTGAAAAACGGATCCGGGAATACTCGAGTTATACGAGTTTTTGAGATACGTCAGTCCGATGTACTTCCCGTCATCATCCATCAGCCACATATCGCCTCTAAGCTCAAGTTCCGCAACGTCACGGGTCGGCATTGCGATGGTGACCTTAAAGGAGGAATATTTCGGAACGATCTCGGTTGCAAAGAAATCCGCCGTTCTTGGATCTGCATCGTCCGAGGTAAGGGTAAGAACGCCCTTTGCGCCGTCCCTGTGAACGATCTCGGACGGAACGTCGTATTCGCTCGCCTGCTTCAGATCGATCTGATATTCCTTTTGGGTCGATCCGTTTCTCGCGGTAACAAGAATCGTAATTCTGTTTTGAGTGACCGAAAGCGAGTAGCTCATCTCGGGATGGAAGGTCTTGATATCGAGCTCAATCCCCTCGAAGCTCGAGGAATCCGTGATTCCCGAAGCGCCAAAATCGTAGTTGTATTTCCCCTTCTCAAGCTCGATAAAAGGCTCACCGCCTGCCGTGATCGAAACGAGATCGGTCATCTTCATAAGATCCGCCGCCTTAAAGGTCTCGATCGCGCCGCTCTCCCGATATTCTGCAAGATCAAAATATACGAAAACGTCAAGGTCTCCAGGAACCGAGAGCTCACCCGCGCCACTCTTGTAGGAAAGAAGCTGATCGATGATGATCTCCTCCGCCTCAACGCAGGATGCGCTGAGATAAAGCTTTCCGTCGGAAACGCGCATCGCGTAAGCACCGATGTACTCTGAAACGTTCGAAAGATAGCTTCCCTTGATCGTAGAAGCAAGCTCACGTCCAGAAACGTTGGTCAGAAGGATCTCATGCTCAGACGAAGCGTCCGTATCCTTGGCCGAGGAGATGTTGATCCCCTCGCGGGAAAGCTTGGAGCTGAGAAGCGTTTTGAATCTGACGTCATCCGAGGACGTGCCGTTATATACCAGCGTGTACCCCTCGGAAACGAGATCGATCGGCGGCTTTGGCTTAGATCCGCAAGAAAAGATGCAAACCAAAAGCGAAGCAACAGCCAAAATCAGAATAACCGGTCTTAGGTGTTTCATTTTGAGTATCTCCTTTTTCTTAACTTTTATATTCCTTCAACACGCGAGCGGCGCTCGCCGTGCAAAAAGCTTCTGATATTCTCGGCAACCTCAGAGAGGCACCTCACGCGAGCCTCGTACGCCCCCCAAGCCATGTGAGGCGTCAAAATGACGTTATCACAGTCAAGCAGACGGGCATACGGATGATCCTTTGCCATCGGCTCGCGGCTGTAAACGTCACAGCCAAACCCTGCGATCCGTCCATTTAGCACCGCATCTGCAACGGCAGACTCGTCAACGACGGCCCCGCGCGCGGCGTTCACCAAAATAGCGCTCGGCTTCATCATAGCAAGACGGTCGTGCGAGATGAGATGACGGGAGGCGTCAGAGAGCGGGAGATGCAGGGTAATGATATCAGACTCCCTGCAAAGCCGATCAATATCGACGACCTCTGCGATCGGATGGGGCTTGCCCGATCCTCGCGTTCCGATCACGCGGCAGCCAAAGGCAGAGGCGATCTCCGCGGTTTTCGTTCCGATGTTTCCAAGTCCAACCACACCCCACGTCTTTCCGAAAAGCTCTCCGAAGGCGGGTGAAAGACGGTTGTGCGCGCTTCCGTTCGAGTAGGATCCGTCCTTGACGAACCGATCGTAGCTCGAAAGATGGCACGCAAGGGACAAAACGGTGGCTACGGTTACCTGCGCCACGCTATGCGTGGAATATCCCGCAACGTTGGTAACGCCGATGCCGTTCTCCCTGCAGTATGCAAGGTCAACGTTATCGTATCCGGTTGCCGTTATACAAATGAGCTTAAGCGATCTTGCGCCCGAAAGCTCGGCGGCACCGAGGCGAACCTTATTCAAAACGAGAACGTCGGCATCCGCGATCCGCTCGGGGATCTCACTCGGCGAGGTCATCGGATACACCTCGAGATGCCCGAATTCCCGAAAAAGCTCGGGAGAAACGTCCTCGCCAAGGGTTACGGCATCAAGTACTTTAATGATCATAGAAGTCTCCATTGTTCTTTACCGATAGAGGAAAACAAGGCTTAGTCAAGCTCAAGCCGTCCGCTGTAAAGCTCGTAATATCTTCCCTTCAGCTCAAGCAGCTGCTCGTGCGTACCTCGTTCGATGATCTCCCCACGCTCAAGAACCATGATCGCATCGGCATTCCGAACCGTCGAAAGCCGGTGCGCGATCACGAAGGTGGTTCTGTTTTGCATGAGTCGGTCCATTCCGTGCTCAATATGCCGCTCGGTTCGCGTATCAACCGAGCTTGTTGCCTCGTCAAGAACGAGGATCGGCGCATGGCTGATCGCAGCGCGGGCGATGTTAAGAAGCTGTCTCTGCCCTTGAGAGAGGTTTGCTCCGTCTCCCTCCAGCATCGTATCGTAGCCGTCTGATAGCCTCATGATAAAGCTATGCGCGCTCGCGGTCTTCGCGGCGAGAATGACCTCCTCGTCGGTTGCATCCATGCGACCGTAACGGATATTCTCCATCACGGTTCCCGTAAAGAGGTGCGTATCCTGAAATACCATTGCTATGTTGCGGCGAAGCACGTCGCGACGGATCCTCTCGATCGGAACGCCGTCGATCGTAATGCTTCCCTCGCGAAGCGGATAGAAGCGGTTGAGCAGGTTTGTCACCGTCGTTTTCCCGGCACCTGTCGATCCAACAAAGGCGATCTTTTGTCCGGGCTTTGCGTAAAGCGAGATATCCCTAAGCACCGTCTGCTCGGGCGTATAGCCGAAGGTAACGTGATCGAATACCACGTTGCCCTTCATATCGGGCATCGGATCTGCATCGGGCCCATCGTCAGGCTCCGGCTCGGCGTCCATCATGGCGAAAACGCGCTCGGCACCCGCAAGGGCGGAGAAAACGGTCGACATCTGCTGAGAGATCATGTTGATCGGCATGGAAAACTGCCGCGAATAATTGGCAAAGACGGTCAGCCCTCCGGGCGAAAGGCGCATGCTTGCGGGAAGATTCCCCGAAAGAGCAAGCAGGATACCGCCGACGCCGATGGTAATCGAATAGCTTATCTGGCTTGTATTTCCCATCACGGGGCCCATGATCCCGCCAAAGAACTGCGCCATCATCTGCTTCTTGCGAAGATCCTCGTTGAGAAGGTCAAACTCCTCGATACACTCGTTTTCGTGCCCGAAGACCTGAATAACCTTCTGTCCCGTAACGGTTTCCTCAATGTAGCCGTTCATGGCACCGAGCGCCGCCTGCTGCCCCTTAAAGAAGCGTCCGCTTCGCTTCGCGATCGCCCCTCCGCCGAGCAAAAAGATCGGAATGAAGAAAACGGTAACGAGGGTCAGCACCCAGTTGGTCGTGATCATGAAAATAAAGGTTCCGATAAGGGAGATCGATCCCGATATGAGCGAAACGAGCGAGTTGTCGAGCATCATTCCGACGTTGTCAACGTCGTTAGTAAAGCTGCTCATGATATCTCCCTTGCTTCGGGAATCGAAATAGCGGATCGGAAGACGGTCGAGCTTAACGAAAAGATCTGCTCGGATCTTCTCTATCGTTCCACGAGAGATCCCGATCATAAGGTAGCTCTGCAGATAGGTGCAGGTAACGTTGATGACGTAAACGCAAAAAAGGATCATAAGCGCCGCCATTACGTAAACGTAAACGTCGGTCGCCCCCGAGCCTTTGAACAGCTCGGATGCGGACGGATAGATCGCCCGTGCAAGCGAATCGATCACGCGGTCGGCGAGCCTTGCAAGCGGTGCCCCATCGATTGAAACACCCGCAAGACGGTTGATGATCGGCATTAGGAAATACGAGCCGATAAGACTTGAGACGGTTGCCGAGATCATGCAAAGCAAGACGGCGACAAGATGGAATTTATAGGGCGCCGTATAGCTCCAGATCCGAGCGATCGTTTGCCTCGTGTTTTTCGGTTTTCCGCCCCCCGGCATCCTTTGCGGTCCGCCACCTCGCGGACCCGGACCGAACATTCCCCGCTTTGCGGCGGCAGGGGTTGACTCGTAACGCTTTTGAAGCTCGAGAAGAGTTCTTTTTGCCATCGTCAAGCCTCCTCTCGATCGGTCTGAGAGCGGTAGATCTCAAGATACTCGACGTTGCTCCTAAGAAGCTCTCGGTGCGTTCCGATTCCCGAAATTTTTCCGTCGTTCATCACGACGATCATATCGGCATCCTTAACCGAGCCGATGCGCTGTGCGATCACGATCTTCGTCGTACTTGCAAGCTCCTCGCGGAAGGCACGGCGGATCTCGGCCTCGGTTGCCGTATCAACGGCGCTTGTCGAATCGTCAAGGATCAGGATCTTCGGCTTTTTAAGCAGAGCGCGCGCAATACAGAGTCTTTGCTTCTGACCGCCCGAGACGTTCGAGCCGCCCTGCCCAAGCGCGGTATCGTACCCGTCTGCAAAGGAAGTGACGAACTTATCCGCCTGTGCGCTCTCGGCGGCTCGGCGCATCTCGTCTTCGCTTGCGTTCTGATCGCCCCAAAGAAGGTTATCGCGAATGGTTCCCGAGAAAAGAACGTTATTCTGAAGAACCATACCGATCCCATCACGCAGATTTTTAAGAGAATAATCCCTCACGTTAACGCCGTCGATCAGAACCTCGCCCTCGTCAACGTCGTAAAGTCGGTCAATGAGCGAAACGAGGGTAGATTTCCCGCAACCGGTCGAGCCGATGATCCCAACGACCGCACCGGCAGGGATCGTCAGATCAACGTCGGACAAAACGCGCTCGGGACTGTTTTTATAGTAGCGGAAGGATACGTTTTTGAATTCGATCCTTCCCGTCTCGATCTTCTTTTCGGGATAAGCCGCATTCACGTCACTGATCTCGGGCTCCTCGGTGAGCACCTCACGAATGCGCTTTGCTGAGGCGAGGGCGCGGGAGGAGGTCATGAGCATCATCGTGATCATCATCAGAGACGTCAGGATCTGAGTAACGTAGGTAATAAATGCGGAAAGATCGCCGTAAGCAAAGTCCACACTCGTATCAAGCACCTGCCCCGAGCCAAAGGCGATAACGGCAATGACCGTCAGGTTCATCACCAGAGTCATGATCGGGGACATGAATACCATCACGCGCAAGGCCGAAAGACCGCTCTGCTTCAGGTCGGCATTCGCCTCTGAAAAACGATCGTATTCATACTCCTCGCGTACAAAGGATTTCACAACGCGGATGTTCGTCACGTTCTCCTGCACCCTTGCGTTCAGTGCGTCAACCTTTTTCTGCATTCTCGTAAAGCGCGGGAAGGAGATGCGGATCAAAAGGAGGATCACGACAAGCAGCAGCGGAATCGAGACGGCAAGAACCGCGGAAAGCGAGCGCGAAAGACGGATTGCCATAATGAGAGCGCCGATCATCATTCCGGGCGCGCGCAGGCACATTCTCAGCATCATATTGATGAAATTCTGAAGCTGCACGACGTCGTTCGTCGTTCTCGTAACAAGCGATGCCGAGGAAAAGCGCTCCATATTGGCAAAGGAATAGGACTGGATCCTTCTGTATACGTCACCTCGCAGATCCCCTGCAAAGTTGACCGCCGCCTTTGCCCCGAAATAGGCGCCGCCGATACCGCCCGCCATCATCAAAATGGCGGTCAAGACCATTTTAGCGGCAACGCCAACACTGAACAGAGGCGAATTCGAGGCGGCGTTGTTGATCACCTCGGCGAGATAGCGAGGCATCAGAACCTCACCGATCACCTCAATGATCATACAAAGCGGACCGCATATAAAGAACGGTAAATGAGGCTTTACGTACTTAAACCAACGCAAAACGAAGTTCCTTTCTCGGCAGAAGGATCTTATGCACGGAGCGCGGCAACGGCGGCGGCTCTGTCTGCGGCGCGGAATACCGAGGAGCCGGCAACGAGAACGTCTGCTCCCGCCTCGACGAGAGTCCCTGCATTCTCGGGCGTTATACCGCCGTCAACCTCGATCTCGACCGAAAGCGAGCGCAGATCAAGCTCACGGCGAAGGGTGCGGACCTTCTCGATCGTTTCGGGAATGAGCTTCTGCCCTCCGTATCCCGGCTCAACCGTCATGATCAGAATCATATCGGTCAGCTCAAGATAGGGATAGACCGCCTCGACTGGCGTATTCGGCTTGACAGACAGGGCGGCGCGGACGCCCGCCTCGCGAATGGCGCGAAGGGTTGCCGCGGCATCACGGCACGCCTCAAGATGCACCGTGATAATATCTGCGCCTGCGGCGGCGGTCTCCTTGATATATCTGCCGGGCTCGGTGATCATCAGATGTACGTCAAGGACCATTTTGGTCTTCCCTTTGATCGCCTCAATGATGGGAAAGCCAAAGCTCATGTTCGGCACGAAAACGCCGTCCATCACGTCAAGGTGCAGATACTCGGCACCTGCCTTTTCGATGTCGGAAACCTCCTCACCGATCCTTGAGAAATCGCAAGCCAGAAGAGAGGGAGAAATTTTTGTCATATCATGCTCCATTTCCGTCACGGAAGCCGTCACAGGATTCCGCAACATTCATAAACTGAAACGAGAAGAACAAAGTGCGCCGCCGCACGGGACCCGACCGTACAAGACAGAGGACGTGAAAGCCAAAGTCCCGTGGCAAGGCGCTTTCGGCGCGGAGCGGCAAACGCTTCGCGCCGCCGGATCACTCGGCGTACAGGGTACAAACGGCGTGTGCCGCCATCCCGAGAAGTGCGCCCGTAAACCCAAGCCCCTCCTCGGTGGTTGCTTTAACGTTGATCTGATCCACATCGCATCCGAACGCCTTCGCAAGGCTTTGACGGATCGCAGGGATATGCGCCGAAAGCTTCGGCTTCTGTGCAATGACCGTCACGTCGAGATTGCCGAGTGAGTATCCTCTCTCGCAAACCAAACGAAGGACGTTCTTTAGCAAAAGCATACTGCTGATGCCCTTGTAGGCGGGGTCGTTGTCCGGAAAATACCGTCCGATATCCCCTTCGCCAATCGCCCCGAGCAGAGCGTCCATGACGGCGTGCGTCAAAACGTCTGCATCCGAATGGCCGAGGAGACCGAAGCCGTGGGCATCCGGGATCCTCACGCCGCCGAGGACGAGCTCTCGCTCGGCATCGTAGCGATGAACGTCATAGCCGTGACCGATTCTAAACGGTATCATTTGTCGGCACTCTCCTTTTCCTGCCGCCGAGCAAGCACAGCCTCGGCGCGCAAAAGATCCGATGCAGTCGTAATTTTGAAGTTCTCTCCAACGCTGAAAACAGACTTGACCGCCTGCCCGAACGCCTCAATAAGGGAATTATCGTCGGTCACCGCAGCACCGCTCTGCTCTGCCGTGGCCGCTGCGGAAAGATAAAGCTTTTTGCGGAACACCTGCGGAGTTTCTGCCGCCACCAGCTTTTCTCGGTCGACGGTTTTGGAAATAAAGCCCATCGGATCCACCAGCTTGACGGTATCGTAAATAGGAGAGGCGGCGCTTGCTGCACCGTAGACGTACGCCTCAGCGACAACGTGCCCGATCGTATCGGGCGTCACAAGGCATCTTGCCGCATCGTGGATCGCAACGAACTCAACCGACTCGGAAACCGCCAAAGCTCCCTTGACGGACGATTGCTGTCTTGTTTTGCCCCCCTCGACGATCGCCTTCAGCTTTTTGAGAGAATACTCCTTACAAAGAGCGCGAACCTCAAAAATATCCTCGGAGCGAGAAACGATGACGATCTCATCCACGTAAGGCGACTGCTCGAAGGCAAGCACCGAGCGAATCAAAACGGGAACTCCCGAAAGGAGCGCAAATTGCTTTGGTCTCTCTCCGCCGAATCGCGTTCCGCTCCCTGCCGCAAGAATGACTGCGGCGGTTTTGGGTCTGGGCTTGCCCGTGACCAGTCGAACGAGCGATGCCAGACGGTATCGCACCGTTTTCTTTTCGTTTTTCTTTTTCATAAACCCGTTACTTCCGATAATACACGAAATGCACGACGATACTCGTTCTCTCACCGTTCTTTTCGAGATTGGGCGCCGTCAAGACGACCCCGTCTCCCGAAAGAAGATCCGCCGCCTCCAGCTCATAAATATCGGCGCGCAGAAGCAGCTCGCCCGACGAGAGCACGAGAAGCTCACCGTTGCGTACGCTGACGTTTCCGCCGCGTCCGATGATGTTCTCTCCCCCCTCGACCCGCTCAGTCACGTATTTGATCACCTGACCGTGAAGGGCAGCGGCGCGCTCCCGCTTATAGGAACGGCTACGAGGGTTCTTTTTCAGTCCGAAGAATCTTGCGAATTTCAAAGGTCTCCCCCTCCGTTTCCATTGTTTTATATATTATATCATATTTACATCTTTTTGTGTGAACTTTTTTGATTTTTATGTGAACTTTTTTCATTTCTCTGCCTGCCCTTTTCTTTTCGTCAATTTGCACAATTTTAGGGTTAAATTTTTGTGAAAAATTTTTCTCAATTTTTCTTGCGTTTTCGCGTTTAATGGAGTATAATATAATCAAAGTGGAGCAAAGTGGTGCCAAAAGGCGCTTTGTCCCACAACTTTTCAAGAAAAGAAGAAGAAATAGCGAAAGGAGGCGGAGAAATGCCGTTCGTAGGGGAATATAACCACACGCTTGATGCAAAGAACCGCGTTTTCATGCCCGCCAAATTTCGCGAGCAGCTTGGCGAAGCATTTTACGTGACTCGAAAGATGAACAAGAACTGCCTCGCGGTATATTCCGAGAGCGAAATGGAAAAGATCTCCGAGATGATCAACCGCTTCCCCGATTCCGAGGTCAGTGAGATCAAAACCTTTCTCTTTTCCAAGACGGTATACGTGACCCCCGATACAAACGGACGCGTCGTTCTGATCCCCTCGATCCTCTCCTACGCACAGATCGAGAAGAACGTCGTGATCGTCGGCGTTGGAAATCACGTCGAGATCTGGTCGGATTCGCTTTGGGAGCGCGAGGAATCCGAGCGAAATCTCGAGAACATCCGCAGCAAGCTGGCTTCGATCGGACTCTGATATGCAGGAAATCAATTTTTCACACAAATCCGTGCTTCTTTCGGAATGCATTGAGGCACTGAACATCCGCGAGAACATGACCTACGTTGACTGCACGACGGGCGGCGCAGGGCATTCACTTGAGATCGTAAAGCGGCTTGGCAAGGGGGGCAGGCTGATCTGCCTTGACCGTGACCGTGACGCACTGAAGGCGGCTCGCGCAAGGCTTAGCGATTATCTTGACCGCGTGACCTTCGTGCACACGAATTTTTCCGAGATCGCAAGCGTTCTAAGGGAGCTTTCACTTGACAGGGTCGGCGGAGTTTTGATGGATCTCGGCTGCTCGTCATATCAGTTTGATACCCCCGAGCGAGGCTTCTCCTATATGCACGATGCTCCGCTCGATATGCGCATGGATCGAGATGACGATCCCGCAAGCGGAAGCGGCCCCCTGACCGCCTACCGCGTCGTCAACGAATACAGCTTCGAGCAGCTTCGTCGGGTTATCGATACCTACGGTGAGGAAAAATTCGCATCCAAGATCGCTTCTGCGATCGTTCGGGAGCGGCAGAAGCGCCCTCTGACGACGACGGCTGAGCTTTCAGCACTGATCAGCTCGGTCATCCCAAAGAAATCAAGGATCGAGGGTCCGCACCCCGCAAAAAGAACCTTCCAGGCGATTCGTATTGAGGTCAACGGTGAGCTTGACGCCATCGCTCCGGCAATCAGAGATTCGGTTTCGGCGCTCGCGCCGGGCGGACGGATCGCGATCATTTCCTTCCATTCGCTTGAGGACCGCATCGTCAAAACGACCTACAACGATCTTACCTCCCCCTGCACCTGTCCCCGAGACTTCCCCGTTTGTGTCTGCGGAAGAGAGCCGCAGATTCGCGTTATCGGCAAGAAGCCGATCCTTCCGGGAAAGTCCGAGCTTGAAGAGAATCCCCGCTCGAGAAGCGCAAAGCTTCGGATCGCGGAAAAGATTATATAAAACAAAGGAGATTTCATCATGAACAGCACGATCACAGCCGCAAACCGTCCCGAGGGTGCCACCAACCCTCTTTATATTCGCATGAGAAACCGTTTTGACTTCAGCGGAAACCGTACGATCGGGGAGTTCATGACGATGAAGGCGAACCGCGAGGGCTACTGTGCCCCTGCAAAGTCTGCTGCACCCCGCCGCGCCGCTTCGCATAGACCCCTTGTTTCTCTCGTTTCGCTCCTGCTTTCCGCCGTCGTTCTTCTCGTTTGTGCCATTGGAGTTGCAGGTGCCGTCTCGAGAGAGACATCCACCTCGCGCGGTAGTGACGGCGCTTCGGTATTGATGAGCCAAAACAGCGACCCCGCCGCACTCAGCCTCGTCTTCCGAGGAAACGATTTTACAAGCACGATCGAGGAATAAAGCAGATTTTCTGCTCGTATGATATAGCGATAGCCGCTTCGGCTATCGCTATCTTTTTATTTTGGAGCGATCATGACCGAAAGAGCATCTCAAATGAAGGCCTTCGTCCGCACGAGGCGTCGCGCTTCGCTTCTGCTTTTCGTTTTTTCCCTTATTGCCGCTTACCTGCTTACGACCATATTCCGAATGCAGGTTCTTGACTTTCTTCGCTATCGCAAAATGGTAAACGAGCAGATAACGACCTCAAGCCCCCTCGTTGCAGAGCGCGGAACGATCCTTGATGCTAGTGGAAACGTCTTAGCTGAAAGCAAAACGGTTTGGCGAGTCTACCTCTCCCCCGTTGACATTAAGAGCATCGGCAAAAGGGACGGCGTTGATTACGTAGCCGTTATTGCCGACGGGCTCTCGAGGATCCTTGATCTCCCATACGAAACGGTAGAAGCGAAGGCAAAGAAAAGCAATACGAATGATCAAACGGTCAAGAAAAACGTTGATGCCGAAAGCTATCTCAAGGTTCTCAGCTTTATTTCCGAGCATGGACTTAGCGCGATGGTTCACTGCGAGGCTTCGGTCACGCGAAGCTATCCAAACGGTACGCTTGCAGCACACGTGCTTGGATTTACGGGAAGCGATCTTCAGGGACTCTTTGGACTCGAATACCAATACGACGAGATCCTGCGCGGCGAAAACGGCTCCTATCTTCACGCAAAGGATGCAACGGGGCGTGAGCTTGAGGGGGTCTATCTTTCGTACGTAGCCCCGACAAAGGGTAGCACCATTCAAACCACGCTTGACCTATACGTACAAAAGCAGCTCGAATATACGGTAGCACAAATTTCCGAGACCTTTGACGTTAAAAACCGCGTTTGCGGAATCGTCATGGAGGTCAAAACGGGAGCGATCCTCGGCATGGCAACCTCCGAGCCGTTCGACCCGAACGATCCGTACACGCTCGATCGGATCTCTGAGGAGAAGCTTATAGCATCGGGGCTTGAAAAAGGGAGTGCGGAATATGCCGCTCTGCGCTCAGAGCTTCTCTACGCGATGTGGCGCAACAAGGCAACGAGCGAGCTTTATGAGCCGGGATCAACCTTTAAGATCCTGACTTCCGCAATGGCGCTCGATCTTGGCGTCGTCTCGAAAGACGAGCGATTTAGCTGCACGGGAGGACTTCAGATCGGAGGGTACAACATCTCCTGTCATAAGAGAGGCGGTCACGGCAGCGGCTTTACCTTCGCCTACGGACTACAGCAATCCTGCAATCCTACCCTGATGCAGATCGGGGCAAGGATCGGAGCCGAGCGCTTTTACGATTATTTCGATGCCTTCGGATTCTTTGAGAAAACCGGAATTGACCTTCCGAGCGAGGTCACTGCGATCTTTCACAAGAAAAACGCGATCGGCACGACCGAGCTTGCAACCTCCTCCTTCGGTCAGCGCTTTAAGGTTTCGATCCTCGCTCAGCTTACTGCCGTTGCCGCCGTGGCAAACGGCGGCAAGCTCGTGACCCCCTATCTCGTTCGGAGAGTCCTTGACGAAAGCGGAAACGTCATCAGCGAGCACGAAACGGTGATTCGCCGAGAGGTCGTTGGCGAGGAGGCGGCAAAAGCCGTCTCTGCGATCCTCGAGGAGGGGGTCTCGGGTGACGGCGGCGCGAGAAACGCCTACGTTGACGGCTATCTCGTTGCCGCAAAAACCGGAACCAGCCAGAAGTTTGATATTCTTGACGAGAACGGCAACTCCTACCTTCGCATAGGCTCCTGCGTTGCTTACGCCCCCTCTGACGATGCCGAGATCGCCCTGATCCTCGTGGTCGACGAGCCAACGACTGCAAAATACGGCGCCACCGTTGCCGCCCCCTACGTATCCTCTCTGCTCTCCTCCCTGCTTCCCTATCTCGAGGTCAAGGAAAGCGGCGAAAGGCGCTCGGAAAGCGTAACCGTCTCAGACTATCGCGGTCTCTCGGTCGGGTCTGCCAAAAACGCTTTGCGATCGTCAAAGCTGGATCTGCTCGTCATCGGGGACGGCACCACCGTCGTGTCGCAGTTTCCGAGCCCCGGAACAACGATCGACCTTTCGATCGGAAGGATCATCCTTTATACCGACGGAGCAACGAGCAAAACGGTGAGCGTCCCGAGCCTGATCGGCATGACGGCAAGGGAGGCGAACGAGGCGCTCCTTGCGGCGGGCCTAAACGTCAGTATCCTTGGCACTCGCTACGCAAGAGGAAACGAAATTCCGACCGTTACCTCACAGAACATTCCCCCGGGAACGGTTCTGCCGATCGGCAGCGTCGTTCAGATCTGCGTGATCTATCCAAACGATACCGATTAAAGGAGAAAGACACATGAAGCTATCCGAGCTGATCTATCGGGATGAGTACCGCACACGCTCGGTATTTGAGGATCCCGAAATCAAGCACGTTGCAAGGTCCATTGATGCAATACGCCCCTTTACGCTTTTCGTATGTATTCGCGGAGGGCGCGTTGATACGCACACGCTCATTCGGGAGGCGGTTTCAGCAGGAGCGATCGCAATCGTCGTCGAGATCGGCTCGGGCTTTCAGAGAATTCCGGGGATCCCGATCCTTGAGGTTCCCTGCTCGCGCTCGGCCTATGCGCGCGCCTTCAGCCGCTTCGTCGGCTCTCCCGAGAAGCATCTTCAGATCATTGGGATCACGGGCACCAACGGAAAGACCTCAACGGCGCATATGCTGACTTCTATCCTTCGGCACAATGGCTATAAAACGGGGCTTATCGGAACGGTTCGGTGCGAAACCGAGGGGGGATACGTCGGCAAGCCCGCCGCCGCCGCAACGATGACGACCCCCGAGCCCGAGGTTCTTTATCCTCTTTTCGCCGAAATGGTCAAAAACCAAGTGACACACGCGGTGATGGAGGTTTCATCCCACGCGCTTAGCCAAGGTCGGGTAGCTCCGATTGAATTTTCGGTTGCCGTCTTTACCAATCTCTCTGCCGAGCATCTTGATTATCACCGCACGCTCGAGGAGTATCTTCGTGCAAAGGCAAAACTGTTCGGACAATGCAGGCGCGCCGCTGTCCTGATCGGCTCAAAGGAGGCCGAAAGCATCTGCAAAGCAACGAAGGGAGAGCTTTACAGATGCACCCTTGGCGACAGAAATGGCGCAGATGCAAGCGCAAGCATCCTTTCTACGCATGAAATGACGGGAAGTGAGATCCGTATTCATCTCGGCGACGAGAGCGTCGAGACTCTTGTTCCGATTCCGGGTGCGTTTTCTGTTGAAAACGCGCTTTGTGCCGCACTTGCCGCCCATTTGCTCGGTGTTTCCACCGAGAAGATCGGGCAGGCGATCTCGAGCCTGAAGCCGATCCCCGGAAGAATGGAGCGGCTCCCCGATACCGGGCTTGGCTTTGAGATCATCATTGATTATGCGCATACAGAGCGAGCGCTCCGCCGTCTGCTTGAAACGGTTCGGGGCGCCATGAAAGACAAAGGGCGTCTGATCCTGCTTTTCGGTTGCGGCGGAGAAAGAGACCGAACGAAGCGCGCCGCAATGGGACGGTGCGCCGAGGAGCTTGCGGATTTTACGATCGTGACCTCCGACAACAGCAGACGGGAGGATCCGAAGCAGATCATACGCGAAATCCTTATCGGAATGCCGAAGCGCGAGAAGCGAAGAGTGATCGTCGACCGCAGA
>JAFYMH010000194.1 GCA_017556685.1 Clostridia bacterium
CGATTATCCGATGCATTACGTGGCTCAGCAGTATCTGCCACGTGACCTTGCAGATCGCGTGTATTACACCTTCGGCGACAACCGCACCGAGTCAACCGCCAAGGCGTACTACGAGAAGCTAAGAGAGATTGCAAAGCAGCCTCTAAAAGGAAACTAAAAAGAGACGGCGGAAAATCCGCCGTCTCTTTTCTTTACTGCTACTCGAAATCAAACGTTGAAGCGGAAGAGCACCACGTCACCATCGGCAACGACGTACTCCTTTCCCTCACTGCGAAGAAGTCCCTTCTCCTTGACCGCGTTCATGCTTCCCTCACGCATGAGATCGTCAAAGGAAACGATCTCGGCGCGGATAAAGCCTCTCTCAAAGTCGGAATGGATCTTCCCTGCCGCCTGCGGCGCGCGGGTACCGCGCGTGATCGTCCAGGCGCGAACCTCCTTCGGTCCTGCCGTCAGATAGCTGATCAGGCCAAGCAGGCTGTAGCTTGCGCGAACGAGCTTATCAAGTCCGCTCTCGGCAATTCCGAGATCGTCAAGGAACTGCTGCTTCTCCTCGCCCTCCATATCCGAGAGCTCCGCCTCGATCTGCGCGCAAACGGCGATGAGCCCCGCGTGCTCCGAATCGGCGTGCGCCTGAAGGCGCAGATACGCCGCATTCTCGGCGTATCCTCCGGCAACGTCGTCCTCGGAAACGTTGGCAACATAGATGATCGGCTTCATCGTCAGAAGTCTTGCCTCGGAGATCGCGGCAAGCTCATCCTCGGAAAGCTCGATGGCGCGCGCACAGGTGCCCCCCTCAAGTCCCGCCTTGAGCTTCGTGAGCGCCTCGTACTCAACGAGCAGGCTCTTATCGTTCTTCACGAGCTTGGAAAGGCGCTCAAGGCGGCGCTCGACCATCTCGAGATCCGAGAAGATCAGCTCAAGGTTGATGGTTTCGACGTCACGTAAAGGATCGACTCCCCCGTCGACGTGAACGATATCGTCATCCTCAAAGCAACGCACGACGTGAACGATGGCGTCAACCTCGCGAATATGCGAAAGAAACTTGTTTCCGAGCCCCTCGCCCTTCGACGCACCGCGAACGAGTCCCGCGATATCGACGAACTCGATCACGGCGGGGGTATACTTCTCGGGCTTGTACATCTCGGCAAGACGGTCAAGACGCTCGTCGGGAACGGCAACGACGCCGACGTTCGGATCGATCGTACAGAAGGGATAATTGGCGGACTCTGCGCCCGCATTGGTCAATGCATTAAAAAGCGTGCTTTTTCCGACGTTCGGAAGTCCAACGATACCAAGCTTCATGACGTTTCCTTTTCTGCCTATGTTTTTCGGCAAATCAATATTTCATCATATTTTAACATATACCTCCCTGTTTGTCTATAGGCACGGAAAATTTTCCGCCTTCTTTTTTAACCGACTGTTATGTTTATTTACAGTTTGTTCGGAAATTCCTATTGACAAGCTATCCGAAATCGGATATAATGAACATAGAATAATTTTTAACAATATTAACAAACGGAGGACAAAAGCATGAACGCAAAGCTCATGGCAAGCGAAGACAGCCCGAAGCTTCTGATCGTTGACGACGATCCCAATATCTGCGAGATGCTTCGCGTATATTTTGAGAATGAAGGATACCGCGTCAAGACTGCCCAGGACGGTCTTGAGGGCGTACAGTACTTTAAGTTCTACGAGCCGGATCTCGTTCTTCTCGACATCATGATGCCGAAAAAGGACGGTTGGCAGGTCTGCCGCGAGATCCGCGAGATCTCCCCAAAGCCGGTTATCATGGTGACGGCAAGGGGCGAGACCTTTGATAAGGTGCTTGGTCTTGAGCTTGGCGCTGACGATTTCGTCGTCAAGCCCTTCGATATGAAGGAGCTTTCTGCGCGCATCAAGGCGGTTTTGCGCCGCTATCATGCTCATTCCAAGGCAAGCGACGAGGAGGTCGTTCGCTTTGAGAACATTGAGATCAGCCTTCAGAGATATGAGCTGAAGCTTCGGGGAAAAGCGATCGACATCCCCCCGAAGGAGCTTGAGCTTCTCTACTTCCTTGCCTCCAACTGCAACCGCGTTTTCACGCGCGATCAGCTTCTTGACAAGGTCTGGGGCTTTGACTATCTCGGTGACTCGAGAACCGTTGACGTGCACGTCAAGCGTTTGCGCGAGAAGCTTGAGGGCGTTTCGGACAAGTGGCTTCTCAAGACCGTTTGGGGCGTCGGATACAAGTTCGAGGTGCTCGTTTGATTTTCCCCTCAAAAAAGATAGCCGGATGCAAAATCTGCATCCGGCTATCTTTTTTTGGGGCGCATCAGATTTAGGCGAGAAGCGTCGTTTGCGACCCGAAGGTGTATACACATACTCCGAGAGGGAGCAAACGGCGGTAGAAAAAATCCGAAATAAAATGAAGAAATCCGAAGGATTTCAACCTAAAAAGCTTCACAAAGCGAATTCTTTCACTATGTGAAATTCCTTTTTGGTTGATCCTTCGGATTTTTTCGGTCTCGTCAAATGTGACAGCCCCATCTTTTTTTGAGGGGATTACTTCTCAAGGTTCTCCCTATGCTCGGTCAGAGCCTTACGAATACGCGTCGACTGATCGAGCAGACCGCTGATGGTCTGATCGTGGTTAAGGGTGTCGATGATGTACGCAACGTACTTGCAGAGGTTGACCTCGGAGTACCACTCGCGCTGAAGCAGCTCGGGGGTGCGGTAAACGAGGTTGGTCGTAAAGATCTTGGTAAAGAGACCGTCGGCATACGCCTGATCCATGCCCTCAAGTCCGTTCGAGAAGAGACCGAAGGTTGCGAATACGAAGATGCGCTTTGCTCCCTTCTCCTTAAGCTGCTGGCAAACGTCGATGACCGACTCGCCCGAGGAGATCATATCGTCAACGACGATAACGTCCTTACCTGCAACGTCGCGTCCGAGATATTCGTGCGCCACGATCGGGTTCTTGCCGTTGATGATGACCGAATAATCACGGCGCTTATAGAACATACCGAGATCAATGCCCATCATTGAGGAATAGTACATGCATTTCGACATTCCGCCCTCGTCGGGAGAAATGATCATCATGTTATCGGGATTGACGTCAAGATCGCTGTAGGTATGAAGCAGCGCCTTGATCATCTGATAGCTGGTACGGATGTTCTCAAAGCCGTGAAGCGGGATCGCATTCTGCACGCGAGGATCGTGTGCATCAAAGGTAATGATGTTCGACACGCCCATTGCAACCAGCTCCTGGAGCGACGTCGCACAGTCAAGCGACTCGCGGGAGGAGCGCTTATGCTGACGTCCCTCGTACAGCATCGGCATGATAACCGAAATACGGCGTGCCTTTCCGCCGATAGCACCGATGATTCTCTTAAGATCCTGGTAGTGCTCGTCGGGGCTCATCGGAACGGTCTGGCCGTACATCGTATAGGTCACACCGTGATTGAACACGTCGGAAATGATATACACATCCTTGCCGCGAAGCGACTCGCGCACCATTCCCTTTCCCTCTCCGCTTCCGAAGCGGGGGCAGGATGCATCGATCACGAAGGTACCCTCATTTGAATGACGGCGCCATTCCTTGAGATATCCATCGACCTCATCGATGAATTTCTCGCAGCCACGCATACCGATTACGCCAAGCTCGCCAAATACTGCGTCTCCCATTTTCTTCTCCTCAATCGATTCTATTTGATTTTTACGGTCCCTTATTTCGCCGTTTCCACGTCAAGATTTCTCAAAACTGTAAAAACGCCTTATAATATGTAATATTATATACTCAAAAATCCCCGATGTCAAGTGCAACGCCTAACAATTCCGCATATTTCGATAAAATTTGATCCGGAACGTTTCTCCCTCGTGCGGCATATACTCACAAACGAGCAAGGGAGAGCTCTCCCTGCAAAAAAGAAGAAAGGAATCGTCGATCGGCGAAGGTGAAGCATGAATCTCACAAGACCCGAAGTCCCCTACAGTGAAGAGGGATATCTGAAGGCAAGGGTATTTACGGCACTCGGCGCCATCCCCATTGAAGGCGCATCGGTCAAGATCAGCTCGGCTGATGGGATCACCCCATCGGTAGCACACGATCTGATCACAGACCGAAGCGGCGAAACTCTGACCGTTTCGCTCCCTGCCCCACCGCGCAGTCTGTCGGGTGCCCCCGGAA
>JAFYMH010000195.1 GCA_017556685.1 Clostridia bacterium
CGGAGCGCGCTTTTGCCGTCGCGCACGTCGCCGTTTCCGATCACGGGGATCGAAAGCGCCTCGGCAACCGAGGCGATCGCCGCAAGGTCTGCCTCTCCGCTGTATTGCTGGGTGCGCGTTCTGCCGTGAATACAAACGGCGGCGGCGCCTCCCGCCTCGGCGCGAAGCGCGCACTCGACGGCGTTACGGCTCGCCTCATCCCAGCCAACCCGAAGCTTGGCGGTCACGGGGATCGATACGGCATCCGACACGGCGCGCACGATCGACTCGATGCGCCGGGGATCCTTCATCAGCGCGCTTCCCTCGCCGTTCGCCGTGATCTTCCGAACCGGACAACCGAAGTTCAGGTCGATCGCCGTCGGGCGTGCGCCCCCTGCAAGTCCCCCTTCAAGGAGCCTTGCCGCCTCGGCAAGCACCTCGGGCTCCGAGCCGAAGAGCTGCACCGCCGCGGGAAGCTCGTCCTCTCTTATGCATGCAAGAGGGATGGATTTCCTGTCGCCGTACACCAAGGCCTTTGCCGAAACCATCTCGCTGACGAGATACTCGGCACCAAGCTCGCGACAGATCCTGCGCATGGCGTAATCGGTATAGCCCGCCATCGGCGCGAGCAGAAGTCCGTGCCGAAGCGTTACGCCCCCAATCGTCAGCGACATACGGCATCCCCCTTTCTGTTTCTCTGCCCTTATTTTACCACACGCAAGAAAAATCGGCAAGAGATGCCGCATAAAAAAGCCGCCGCGAGAGAAAATATTTCTATCAATCTGCAAGGAGATACCCATGCAACGTCTGACAAGCGATTACAAGGCAAACGTCGAGCTTCTCTCACGGCGGCTTCGCGTGGACGAAAGCTTTGACCTCATCCGTCGGAGCCTTCCGATCGGAGAGGACGAGCTGACGCTTTTTTATATTGACGGCTTCGTCAAGGACGGCATCACCCTGCGCCTGATGCAGTTCTATCTCTCGCAAAAGGGACTCGGGCAAGGAGAGGATGCCGCCCTGCAGTTCGTGCAAAGCGCCGTTCCCTACGTCGAGGCGGAGGTTTCGGTAGATCTTGAAATGATCCTGACGATGGCCCTCTCGGGCGCGACCGTCATGCTAGGAAGCACCTTCGGGGACAAGGCGATCGTTGTCGACACGAGAACCTACCCCGCGCGCTCGACCGAGGAGCCGCAGAGCGACAAGGTCATGCAGGGAGCGCGCGACGGATTTGTCGAGACCCTGATCTTCAATACCGCTCTGATCCGCCGCCGCATCCGCGATCCGCGCCTTGTGATGCACTATCTTTGTCTTGGCGGATCGTCGGGGACCGACGTCGTCGTTTCCTATATGGACGGAAAGGCGGATCCTCGCTTCGTTCGGCGCGTGACGTCGATGCTAAAGGAGCTTAAGCCCGACTCGCTGACCCTCGGCTACGAGAGCTTAGCCGAGCTTCTCGTGCCGCGAAAATGGTACAACCCCTTTCCGAAGATCCGCACCACCGAGCGGCCCGACTGTGCGGCGGCGCATCTGGTTGAGGGGAGCGTGCTCGTGCTCTGCGATACCTCGCCGCAGGTCATGATCCTACCGACCTCGATCTTTGATTTTTTGCAGGAGACCGAGGACTTCTACCTGCCGCCGATGACCGGAAGCTACCTTCGTCTTGTGCGCCTCGCGACCTTCCTGCTCGCCCTCGTTCTGACCCCGACCTGGTACCTCATCCTGCAATACCCCGATATCCTTCCCCCCGCGCTCTCCTTTGTGATCCCGCGCGACCCCGGCACGCTCCCCATTCTGCTCCAGCTTTTTCTCGTCGAGCTTGCCATCGACGGACTCAAGCTTGCCAGCATGAACACCCCGGATCTTCTCGCCAATTCGCTCAGCGTCATCGGAGGGCTGATCCTCGGGGACTTCGCCGTTTCGATCGGCTGGCTCTCGCCCGACGTGATCCTCTATATGGCGATCGTTGCCATCGCGGGCTTCACCCAGCAGAACAACGAGCTTGGCTACGCGTTTAAGTTCCTTCGGATGCTCACGCTCGCCCTGACGGCGCTCCTCGGCTGGATCGGCTACCTCGCGGGGCTGTTGCTCGTTCCGATCCTCGTCGCGACGAACAGCACCGTAAAGGGACAAAAGGGCTATCTGTACCCCCTCGTTCCCTTTAACGGCGGCGCTTTGCTCCGACTCCTTTTCCGCCTGCCGAAGCAACGCTCCGAGGACAGAAAAAGCCCCTTTTGAAGTTTTTTCGGTTTTTTCAAAATTTCCCTTGACAAATTGACTTTTTGTGATATAATAATTCATGCATCGAATCGGGTGCATGATCTTGCGGATTTGTGTAAGGGTAGCACAGCAGACTCTGACTCTGTATGTCTGGGTTCGAATCCTAGATCCGCAGCCAAGGCACAACGGACACCTTCGGGTGTCCGTTTTTTTGTGCCTTGGCTGCGGATCTATCGCTTCGTACCCTGCTCCGAACGCGCGCGTTCGGAATTGGGTTCGGTTTCCCCGCGCAGAGCTCGACGAGCTCGCTCGGTCGCTGCAAGCGTGGTACTTTTCGCAGTAGGCGAATACCCTAGATGCAATGCA